>DMQP01000079.1 GCA_003455655.1 Treponema sp.
TTTTTTGGCTACTTTCTACTGTTTTTTTTACTACTTTTTACAGTTTCTTTTTTTTTACTGATACGGTAAAAGCAAAGGTATATGAGTTCTTTATCTTGGTTTTATTCGTTTTTGAAAAAGCACATGGGAAAGATGACGGTGGGGCTTATTATAATCACTGTTGTTTCGACTATGTCTGTTATCAACCCTAAGATTTCGGGCTTTATTGTTGACCGCATTATATTGGGCAAAGACTACCAGTATTTGTGGCCTTGCATGGGACTGCTCCTTTTTGTTTCAGTCTTTCGTGAAGGTTTTCAATACCTTGCGCTCATGCTGTTTGAAAAATCATCGCAGGGTGTTTTGTTCGACATGAGGCATGAAGTGTATCGAAAACTTTTGCATGAAGACTTTACCTTTTACAATACAAATCGTACTGGCGATTTAATGAGTCGACAGACAGGTGACATGGATGCAGTGCGTCATTTTGTTGCCTACGTTATTTACAACTTGTTCCGTAACAGTGTGTGGCTTATTGCTTCCCTTGTTATGATTTTTTTTGTAAGCGTAAAATTAGCTTTTGTTTTTCTTGCAGTGCTTCCCTTTACTGTTTTGTTTGTTTACTTACAGATGAAAGCTGTTGGACCTGTTTTTGCAAAAGTAAGACAGTGCTTTTCAAGTCTTAATGCTTATGTTCAAGAAAACATTGCTGCTAACCGTGTAGTGCGTGCTTTTGCGAAAGAACATTTTGAAATGAATCGTTTTGAAAAAGAAAACGCAGCTTACCGTCAAAGTGAAATTGACGCTTCAAAAATTTGGCAGAAGTATGTTCCCATATTTGAGTTTTTAAGTACTGTTATAACGGTTATTCTCATTGTCTTTGGTGGTTATCTTGTTATTCGTGGAGAAATGACTTTAGGTGATTTAGTTACCGTTAATGGATATTTGTGGATGCTTACTTGGCCACTTCGTATGATGGGTTGGCTTATAAATGACTGCATGCGCTTTAAGGCTTCCATCGATAAGATTTACAAAACCTACACCGCAGAACCAGTGGTAAAAATTGCAGAACATCCTGTTGAAAAAAAAGGTATTCGTGGAAGAGTTGAATTTGAACATGTTGATTATGTAACCAATGGAGAACACATTTTAAAAGATGTAAGCTTTACGGTTGAAAGTGGTCACAGTGTGGGCATTTTAGGCAACACAGGAAGTGGTAAAACTACCATTATGAATCTTTTGTGCAGATTCTATGATGTTTCGTCAGGGCGCATTTTAGTTGATGGAACTGATGTTCGGCAAATGGATTTGTATGAATTACGAGATGCAATTGGTATGGCAATGCAAGATGTCTTCTTGTTCAGCGATACCATTGAAGGAAACATTGCTTACGGTGATCCAGACTGTCCATTTGAAAAAGTAGAAGCTGCTGCAAAACTTGCCGACGCAGATGCTTTTATACGAGAGCTGCCAGAAGGTTATGACACTATTGTTGGTGAACGAGGAGTTGGTCTTTCTGGCGGACAAAAACAGCGCATTTCTCTTGCTCGAGCTTTATTAAAAGATCCCGCAGTTATTATTCTTGATGATACCACCAGTGCTGTCGATATGGAAACCGAAACGCAGATTCAAAAGGCACTTAAAACAGTAACACAAAACAGAACACTCTTTGTTATTGCCTACCGTATTTCCAGCGTAAAAGATTGTGATCAGATTCTAGTAATGAATGACGGAAAAATAATTGAACGAGGAAGTCACAGTCAGTTGCTTGAACAAAACGGATACTATGCTTCGGTCTTTAAGCATCAGTATGGACGGGAGGAACAATAATGGCACGCAACCGTTACGATATAGATGAATCTTACGAAGAAAGTTATGACTTTGGTCAACTGAAACGTTTGGGAAAATATGTAAAGCCTCACGCAAAAAGTATGGTGCTTATTATTCTGCTTATGTTGTTAACCGCCGCTTTGGGTATGCTCTTTCCATACTTTTTGAAAGTAATCATGGACTTTTGTATTCCCCAAAAAGATTTCAAATCAATTTGCATTATTGGAGCGGCTCTGCTGGGCATTTCGCTTTTTACTGCTCTTGCCATGAAAATAAAAATACGCATTATGACAAAAGTAGGACAGAGCATTGTTCATGACCTTCGTTCAGATTTGTTTGAGCATATTCAACAACTTCCTTTTTCTTATTTTGATTCTCGTCCTCACGGTAAGATTCAAGTTCGCATTGTAAACTATGTAAACAATTTGTCTGATGTTCTTTCAAACGGTTTAGTTAATACCGTTACCGATTTGTGTTCACTTATTTTTATTGTGGCTTTTATGTTTGCAATAAATGTTCCGCTTACTCTTGTGGTTTTGTGTGGACTTCCGGTGTTTATTATTTATGTTACTGTTTTAAAAAAGCGTCAGCGTAAGGCTTGGAGAATTCAAAGCAATAAACAGTCAAATCTTAACGCTTACATTTCAGAAAGCATAAACGGCATACGAGTAACTCAGTCTTTTGTTCGAGAAGAAGAAAATATACGCATCTTTGACAATTTGTCTGGAGCTTACCGTTCTTCATGGCTTTCTGCAGTACGCATTGGTTTTTTAATGGGTCCCTTTGTTCAGATTATTTCTACAGCAACACAGGTTGCCGTTTATGCTTTGGGCATACGGTGGATTATAAGTGGATTTACGCTTGCTGGTTCTGTTGTAACAGTGGGAACACTCATTGCTTTTACAGCTTACATAAGTCGCTTCTGGCAACCGATTCAAACGCTTGCAGATTTTATAAACAGTTTGCTTACCGCTGTCTCTTATGTAGAACGCATTTTTGAAACCATAGACACTCCCGTAACTGTTTGCGATGCACCTAATGCAAAAGAACTTCCTCCGGTAAGAGGAAAGGTTGAATACAAACACATAAACTTTAGCTATGACGATGGAGTAAAAATTCTAGACGACATAAACTTTACCATTCAACCCGGAGAATCTGTTGCTATAGTTGGTCCAACAGGAGCTGGAAAAAGTACACTGGTTAATCTTTTGTCTCGTTTTTACAATCCAGATAGCGGACAGATTTTAGTTGATGGAAATGACTTACAGCAAATGACTATTCATTCTCTTAGAACTCAGATGGGAGTTATGATGCAAGATAGTTTTATTTTTAAGGGAACTATCATGGATAACATTCGCTACGGAAATATGAACGCAAGTGATGAACAAGTTATTGAAGCGGCAAAGACAGTGTGTGCTCATGACTTTATAATGCAAATGGAAAAAGGTTATCAAACTGAAGTTAACGAAAGAGGTTCACGTTTGTCTGCTGGTCAGAGACAGCTTATTTCTTTTGCTCGTGCGCTGCTTGCAGATCCTCGTATTCTTATTCTTGATGAAGCAACCAGTTCTATTGATACCGAGACAGAAATTTTGCTGCAAAGAGGACTGTATAAACTTTTGAAAGGAAGAACAAGTTTTATTATTGCTCACAGACTTTCAACTATCAAAAACTGCGAGATTATTTTTTATGTTAATCACGGTAAGATTATAGAAGCTGGTTCCCACTACGAACTAATGGCGCAAAAAGGAGAGTACTATAAACTTTACAGTTCACAGTTTGCACTTTTGTAAAATGTGTGTTATACTGTCTGTATGGCTACACAAGAATCAGAATCTCAGACAAGTGCATTGGGCAAACAGTATGAACAGTCTTTTTCGGAATTATGCGCTCTGTTAACGCAAATAGATGACGAATCTTTTATGGCAGACTTTATGGGCTGTTTGTTTACTGTTTCTGAGCGAAGAGATTTTGCGAAACGGTGGAGTTTAGTAAAAGAATTGTATGCGGGTACGACTCAGCGCGAAATTGCAAAAAAATACAATATGTCTTTGTGCAACATTACTCGTGGTAGCCGTGAATTAAAAAAGGAAGATTCCGCTTTTAGACGAATCCTCGACGGAACCTATCCCTCAAAAAAATAATTTATTTGTTTTTGTTAACAATGCGTGTTTCGTACTTGCCTGTTGCAATGTCAATGAAACGAACAAACAAAGACACTTTGTTATCTTCATTCAAACTGTTCCAAATGCTGTCGGTAAGCTGGTCAATATCTTGTGCATTCAGTGTAAGTGCTTCGGGTTCACCAGTAAAGCTTGGAAGCGGATTTCCATTATCTTGATAGGTATGAATAAAGCGAACTGTTCCTGCTGCTGGATTTTCATAAGAGAAAGTGTAGCGGTTGTGTGAATGAGGGTTTCCTCTGTCGCTTTTTAAAATGCTCATGCTGTAGTCAAAAATTCCCTGTTCAATATGGAGAACACCAGAAATGCGCGGTGTGTAGTTAGGTGCATCGGGTTCGAAAGTGCGAGAACGCAGTGACTGTTCGAAGGTAAGACCTTTTTTTAGTCCTTCGTATACGGTGTCTGTTTGGTCTCCATTGGTAACGATGGTGTCATTGTTCAAAACGCGTACAGGAGCATAAATGATTAGAGAGGGGTCTTCTAGTTTTGCAGGATCAAAGGCTTGTGTTCTAATTCCTTCTCCTTCAGTTACAAAAACTCTGTTGCGGCTGTTTTCGCTTCTTCCCATAATAAAGTAGGCGGTTACTGCTTTTTTACCATCGCTTGTTCGTCCTATGACAATTCCGCGTCCAGGATATTCGGTGCGTGCAATTTCAGATTCAAGTGTGCGTTCCATAAAAAACTCCTTAAAAAAAGTGAGTGCAGTATAACACATTCTGCATATTTTGTGCTATATTAGAGGTATGGCTAATATACTCGATTATGTGTTTTGGCGGGGAGATTTAGATTTTAAGCGTTGTGAATTTAATGAGGTAGATGCTCTTATTTTAAGCACGCTCAGTTATTCTCGCTTTTACAATCTCTTGACTCCTGAGTTTAATAAGAAAGAATTTTTAACGCTGCATGAAGCAGAAGCTCTTTATTCTGCTTCCGAAGATTTTGTTGAACGTAGTCAAATATGTTCTCCTTTAAGCCGTGAAGTAGTTGGGCTTTTACAAACAGCAGCTCACAGTGAACGATACGGTTCTCTTTTAGTGGGAGCTCATGTTGATGTTCTTGATACCGTTCAGGCGGAACAGTTTTCTGCAACGACTTTTATTTCTGATGCAGGCTGGTCTTTTATTTCTTTCCGCGGAACAGATGATACTATTGTGGGTTGGAAAGAAGATTTTGAAATGGGAGTTAAAGATGTTGTTCCCGCCCAACGTGATGCCCTTGCTTATCTTGAAAAAGCAGCAAAAAATCTTAAAGGGCTTTTGTATGTAGGCGGACATTCTAAAGGCGGAAATCTTGCAGTTTATGCGGCAAGTCATCTTTCTTACGAAGCAAAAAAACGCATCGGTGCGGTGTTCAATAATGATGGTCCTGGATTCAAAAAGGATTTTTTCGTAAGTGGTGACTACAGAACCATTCGAGACCGTGTACATTCTTATGTGCCAGAACTGTCTGTAGTTGGCATGCTCTTTGACCATGATGAACGCTTTACAACAGTTGCCAGCGACGGTAAGGGTATTATGCAACATGATCCTTTTAGCTGGTATGTGGGTCCTGAAGGTTTTGAAGAACTGCCCGAAACCTGTGCTAAAAGTAAATTCTTAGGAGCAACGATTAACGGTTGGTTTAATGAACTGACTACTGAACAAAAAGCTCAGTTTGTAGAAACCGTTTTTGGAATTCTTGCTCAGTCTGATGCAAGTACTAATACTGAACTTACAGAAAACTGGTGGAACAGTGTTACTAAAATGGTAAAAGCTGCTGCAAGTCTTGATTTTAAAACCCGAGAGGCAGTTATAAAAACAGTTCAACTGTTAATAAAATCTGCCCGAGAAAATGCCCCTGACCGAAAAAAATAAGTGTAAGGAGTTTGTTTAGAGGTAAAAGTTGTATTCTATTGCAATAGTTATAGTGTATGACTTTTGTAAATAAAATAGCTTCTGTGGGCTACCGAATGCAGTCGGCTTTGCGATTTACCCTTTCTGCTGCTTGTGCAGATGATGTGTGCTGTCGTTGTGGAAAAAAATCCTACGGTTCAGTCTTGTGTGCTGACTGTAGTAAATGGTTTTTACAGCATAGTCTTAAAGCCCAAGATTGTTGCCCTTACTGCGCAAAACCTTTGGTAAGTGAAATAGGACTTTGTATGCAGTGCCGCCAAAAGCGTGTTCTACAAAGTGCTGATAGTGTTCATTCTTTGTACACATATCGCCAGTGGTGTAAAAATCTTTTGTTTGCATGGAAAACAGAGGGTCGGAGAAGTGCAGCGCTTTTGTTTGCACAGGCGGTATATAAGGCTCTACCTAAAGACTGTCGCACAATTGTTCCTGTTCCTCCACGGCCGGGAAAAATAAGAGCGCGAGGTTGGGATCAAATTGATGATCTGTGTCGCATTCTGTCTTTCTGCTACGGAATACAAGTGCTTGGTCTTTTGGAGCGAAAAACAGCCCTTCAACAAAAAAAAATGGACAGGGAGGGGCGGCTTCAACTAAGTGCTCTGTCTTATTGCATAAAAGAGAGTGCTTTACGCAAAAAAAACAAAAGTGCTTTAGAAGAAGTAGTGCTTTTGGACGATGTTATTACTACTGGAGCTACGGTAGAAGCATGTGCGTCACTGCTTAAGGCGTATGGAATAGGAAAAGTTCATGTTCTTTCGCTTTTTATAGTAGACTAGACGGCAGGAATAGTGTAAAATGGTACAAGATAGGAGAATACTACATGGCTGAAGAAAATTCACAGCTGCAGCTTGTCACATTCCAGCTAGGCGAGGAACTGTACGGCGTTGATATTATGGACGTTAAGGAGATTGTCCGGGTGCAAGACGTGCGTCCCATTCCCAATGCTCCTTACTATGTCGAAGGAATTATTAACCTGCGTGGTGAAATTATTCCCATTATGAATCTTCACAAGCGCTTCCACATTCAACAGGCAGCAGCTTCTTCAGAAGATTTGTTAAGCGAGGACGATGGCGGATTTATAATCCTCGATATCGAAGGAAATAAAATCGGCATTATTATAGACCGTGTAGCTCGTGTTGTTTCTGTAGAGCGTGGAGAAATTAAGCCCCCGCCACAGATGTTCAGTGGAATTGGAACCGAATACATTCAGGGTGTTGTGCGTCAAGAATCAGGATACCTTATCATCCTTGACACACGCAAACTGTTTAACCCCAAGGAACTCCAGAAGATTCTTGAACCCCGCAAATAGTGCAGGCAGACCGTAAATGATACAGACCTACAGCTCAACAATTAGGCGTAAGGAAATGGAAGCGGTGCTTACCTGCATGGTCAACGAACAGTTGGGTGCAGGCGAAATGGGCATTAAGTTAGTTCAAGCCATTAAAGAAATAACAGGTTGTGATGGTGCCGTTCCCCTTAGAAGTCCTGCTATTGCGTTAGATTATGCGCTTCGTGCACTGGATCTTCCTAAAGACGCAAAAATAATGCTTTCCGCTCTTGCCCCTGCATGGCAAATTCAAGTAACTGAATCTTTAGGCTACACCCCTTTAGTTCTTGATGTTCGTGAAGAAGATGGTTTAGTTGCTCCTGAAACTGTTGAACAGGGCATTAAAGATGGCGGTCGTCTTTTGGTTTTGCATGAAAATATGGGCATTTTGCCAGACATTCAAGCATACCTTGCCTTTGGTCTTCCCGTAATTGAAGATATCTCACAGTCGGCCTTTGCTGCTTACCCCGAAGAAGTAAGTGCAGAAAGCACAAAAGCAGAAGCTCCTGCAAAAAAAGCAGAAGGCTCAGAAACTGCAGAAGCGAGTCAAGAAAGTGAACCTACTGGCAAGCGCGCTGGTATGTACGGAACTTTTGCTATCTTTGGCATGGAAGACCGCGATGTAGTAACTGCTGGAGGAGGAGCACTGTTACTTGCTCCGAATCGTCGAGAATGGATTGTTCTTAAGAAAATTGCAGAAGAAGGTCCTTCTACCGATTCTCTTCCCGACATGAATGCAGCACTTGCCTTTGTTGAAGTAAAAGAGTTTAAGCGCAACGAAAAAATGAGACGTGAACTCTATACACTTTACACAAGAGCTATTATGTCAGGAAAGCATAAGACTTTTGTTCGCGCAGCAGATTTTGGTTCAACAATTTATTCTTTTCCTCTGGTTTTAAACACAGGATTTAAAGATGTAAAAGCCTATGCTCAGAAGAAGGGTATTGAAATACGTCAGGCATACGAAAATTCAATCATTGCACTCAGACAGGAAAGTCTTGCTTCTACCTGCATGTGTGCTAATTCGCTTTTGCTTAGATGTGCGCTCTTCCCCTTGTATCCCCGTCTGGGACAAAAAGACGCAGCTCGTATCGTACGCATTCTTTCAACATTACCCTAACGGAGTGAGCCATGAAGTCTTGTCTGCTCATAGTCAACACGTTTAAAAAAGAAGCGCGTGCCTTAGCTACTTCTATTGGGTCTTTCCTAAAAGAACAGCAGGTAAGCGTTTCTGAATATGCATACGATGGAACAGCAGACTATGTTGCAGAAGGTAAGGTAAAAACACTTGCTTCTCATTCAGATTTTGTAGTGACTTTGGGCGGAGATGGAACGGTTTTGTTTGCTTCTCGTGAGTGCGCAGAACTAGGCATTCCCGTCTTTCCGGTTAACCTAGGGGAATTTGGTTTTCTTGCAGGAGTTTCTCAAAATGCTTGGAAAGATGAACTGCTTCGTTTTCTTGACGGAAAGTCTCCTGTAAGCGAACGTTCTTTAGTTGCATGCGAAGTTTTGCGGGGCGGAAAAACAGTTTTTAAGACTACTGCTCTTAACGATGTTGTTATTTCTAGCATTGCTGCATCTCGTTTAGTCAATATGGAAGTTGCTTTTAATCATGCACTTCTTGGTCCCTTTAAGGCAAACGGAATTATTGTTTCAACTGCAACTGGTTCAACTGCATACTCCGCAGCGGCGGGCGGACCTATTATAGACCCTTCCCTTGATGCACTCTTGCTTACTCCCATAAGTTCATTTAGTTTGTCTGCAAGGCCACTTCTCTTTAGTCCTCAAGGTGAACTTGCCATTACTATGTTGCCCTCACGCATTCAGACTGGGCTTTCTGCAGACGGACAGATTGATTTTGCGCTTGAAGCCGAAGATGTAATCATACTAAGAACAGCAGAAAAAAAAGCACAGCTTGTTGCTTCATCACAAGTTCAGTTTTACAGTGCGCTCAGAAGCAAGCTCAACTGGGCAGGAGGTCCTCGTGCTTGAAGAATTAGACATTCAGAATTTTGCTCTTATAGATAAAGCTCATGTTGATTTTTCTGGCGGTTTTACTGTGTTAAGCGGTGAAACGGGTGCTGGTAAATCTATTCTTATTGGAAGTCTTGCTTTTTTGTTAGGTGGAAAAGGCGGAACAGAACTTATTCGTACTGGTTGCCATGAAGCCCTTGTTTCGGGTAGTTTTTTGCTTGAATCAAAAGATGCAGCTTTGTGGCTTGAAGAACATGGCATTGAAAGTGAAGACAACCGCATTTTGTTACGTCGCATCGTTCGCGATACGGGAAAATCTTCTGCTTGGATTGGAAGCACTCCCGTAACCAAAGCAGATTTGGCATCTTTTGCTGCATTTTTAGTTGACATTCACGGCCAACACGATCAGCAGTCTCTTATGAAAGTGTCAGAACACCGTCGCTTTTTGGACAGTTATGCAGGCATTACCGACGAAGTTCATGCCTTTACTCAACTGTATGCAGAACTTGCAGAAAAACAGCGGACTCTTCAGTCTCTTAACACTAACGAAGCAGAGCGTGCTGACCGCATAGAAATGCTCACCTTTGCAATTAACGAAATTACCGAAGCAAAATTGCGTGCAGGTGAAGATGAAGAACTTGCCTCTGAAGAAGCAAAAATGGCTTCTTTTGAAAAGCTCTATTCTGATGTAGAAGAAATAAATGCTATTCTTGACGGTTCTTCAGGAAATTCAGAAAATGTGCTGTCTCTTTTACGAAGGCTTAAAAATGTAGTTCCTCATGCGTCATCTCTTGACCGCGAGCTTGAAGGTTTAGACGACCGTCTCCAGTCAGTTTTTTATGAAATAGATGATATAGCAAAAGAATTTAGAAGTTACGCTTCACGCTTAGTCTTTGATCCAGAACGCCTTGCTCAAGTGCAGGAACGCCTTGACCTTATGTTCAAACTTAAGAAAAAGTATGCTTCTTCGACAAAGGCTCCTCTTCAAGAAGTGCTCGATTATGCACAAAATGCCCAGTCTCAGCTCGATGCCCTTACCAATTCCAGTGCAGATAAAAGTGCCCTTGAAGCAGAAATTGCTCAACTAGAAAAACAAGTCTATGCCGCTGCAAAAGCTATTAGTCAAAAACGCAAAGATGCATCGCTTAAAATGTCTCAGGCAGTTGTTGCAATTCTTGCGGAACTTGGCATGAAAGACGCTCGCTTTTGTGTAAATCTTGCCGAAAAACCAGGCACCAGTGTAACGCAAAAATGTAATCCATACGGAATGGACGATGTAGAATTTTTAATAAGTGCTAACCCCGGAACTCCTCTTGCTCCACTTGCAAAAATAGCATCTGGTGGTGAATTGAGCCGTGTTATGCTTGCGCTTAAGACAATCCTCTCAAATGCCGATACTGTCAGTACACTCATCTTCGATGAAATTGATACTGGTATTGGCGGTGAAGTTGCCGTTGCCGTCGGTAACCACATGAAGCGTCTTGCTGCTTCAAAACAGATTCTGTGCATTACTCACTTGGCAAGTATTGCAGTGTATGCGCACCATCAAATTAAAATTAAAAAGGGCAGCGAAGGTCAAAGTACTCAAACTCTTGTCTTCCCAGTAGAGGGTGAAGAACGAGTTAAAGAGATAGCCCGTATGCTTTCAGGCGACAGTGCATCATCACAGTCTCTGGAACATGCGTCTGCAATGTTGCAAAAGTTCGGAGGATTACATGGCTAAAATTTCAGACGAAAGCAGGTTGGAATTTAACACAAAGTCAAAGCCGATCAAAGCAGAAATTGACGAAATGCTCAAAAAAGAAAAGGAAATCGTTTCTATAATGAAGCGTGATACCGGCGGTGTTGAGTATAAAAAGCTTTTGCTTGCCGAACAAATGATTTATGTTGCAACTCTCTACATTCAAATAAACGCTCTTTCTGTTCACATTATGGATACACGCAACAACGACATGCTCAATGATGCGCGAAAAATTCTCTACAAAGCAATCATCTATCTTGAAGAAATTGTTTCTACGACAGTTGATTGTCCTTAC
>DMQP01000119.1 GCA_003455655.1 Treponema sp.
AAGCTCCAAAGACTTGACTTACCCCTCTGTTTTATGTTATCTTATAGTACATTTTTCTTTTAGAGGAGTTCCCGATGTCAGGACACAGTAAATGGTCTACTATTAAACACGCAAAAGGTATTGCTGATGCAAAGCGTGGTGCATTGTTTACCAAATTCATTAAGGAAATTTCTATTGCCGCAAAAATGGGCGGTGGAGATCCTGCTTCTAACCCTCGTCTTCGCACTGCCATTCTTAAGGCAAAGGCTGCTTCAATGCCTAAAGATAACATTGAACGCGCAATTAAAAAGGGTACGGGCGAGCTTGGTGCTGCAAACTATGAAGAGCTTGTTTATGAAGGATACGCAGCTGGTGGTGTAGCAGTTCTTATCGAAGTGCTTACCGACAACAAAAACCGTGCTGCAGCAGATGTTCGTAACATCTTTAACAAGAACGGCGGAAACTTGGGTACAAGCGGTTCTGTAAGCCGCATGTTCGAACGCAAAGGTGTTATCGAATATGATGCAGAAAAAGTAAACGAAGATGAACTTATGGAGCCTGCACTTGACGCTGGCGCAGAAGATATTGCAACAGAAGATGGAGTAGTAACCGTTACTACCGATCCTTCTTCATTCGACAAAGTTCTTGAAGCACTTCAGGCAAAGAACTACGAGTCTCTGTCTGCTTCAGTAAGCATGGTTCCTATGTCTTACACAGCAGTCGATGAAGAAACAGCAAAGAAAGTTGCAAAACTGCTCAACAAGCTTGAAGAAAACGATGATGTTCAGAACGTTTATTCAACAGTTGAATATCCTGACGGATTCGATCCTGACGAAGCATAAGCTGTTGTAACAATTCAATTATGTGCAAAGGCGCTCTGGTTTTCAGAACGCCTTTTGTTTTTTTAGCTGACAGGGGGCTTTATGGCAAGTGAACAGACAAAACGCGTACTTGGCATAGATCCAGGGCTTGCTCACACAGGCTTTGGTATTGTTGATGTCTGTAAAGGTCGTATTCGTTTAGTCAGTTACGGTGTTATAGAAACCTCTGCCGAAGAAGAACATCACTTACGTTTGCTTGCCATTTACAATCGCTTGCGTGCCGTCATCGAAGAGTTTAAACCCGACGAAGCAGAAATGGAAACACTGTACTTTTCGCGCAATGTAACCAGTGCTATGGCAGTTGCAGAAGCAAAAGGTGTTATAACACTCTGTCTTGCTCAGTGTGCACTTCCTCTTTTTACTTACACTCCAAATAAAATAAAATCTTCAGTAACAGGCACTTCCAGTGCAGATAAAGAAACGGTTGAACGTTGTGTTCAGTTGTTACTCAAACTAAAAGAACCGCCTCGTCCAGACCACGCAGCAGACGCTTTAGCAGGAGCCATAACTCACTGCCACAGTGTTATTTGATTATTTTTCTTTTATCTGATATACTCAACTACATGTTCAACAGTCTGACCGGTACCATCACGGGAAAATTTCCGCAGAAAGTTTTTATAGATACTCACGGTATTGAATGGGATGTAACCGTTCCTGACACAGCTCTTGATGCACTTCCTCCAGTAGGTTCAGAAGGAAAAGTGTATGTGTGGATGCAACACACCGATTCTCTTATGAACTTGTACGGATTTGCAAGCGTGAGCGACAGAGACCTTTTTTTTGATTTACTGAAAGTTGAAGGCATTGGTCCAAAAGCGGCAATAAAAATTATGGGAAACATTTCTGCTGCTTCACTTGCTCAGATTTTAGATTCTGGTGATGTTAATGCTCTGCAAAAAGTTCCTGGTGTTGGAAAAAAGACTGCCGCAAAAATGCTCCTTCAGCTAAAAGGAAAACTCTCTCTTAATGCAGATACAAGTCCTTCTCGTACGCAAGAAGTTAGCCCCTATGCTGATGTTATGACTGCTTTGGTCAACATGGGTTATGAACGAAAAGAAGTATCTGCCACTGTGAGTGCTATTGCACAGCGTCTTTCTTCAGATGAACATTTTGTTGCCTCTTCTCAACAAAGTAAAGAAGATGCAGTCTTCCGTCATGCCTTGGTGGAGATGAGTAAATGAGTAAAAGTGTTACCCCAAAAAGCAAATACAACCGTTCCGGAAAAAAAGACATAGATGACGAAATGAACATTGTTGCTCAGCTTGCTTCCCAGTCAGCAATGTCAGATACACATATTGTTCGTGCAGAACTTACTTCAGACGAAGATGTTCAAGATACAAATCTGCGTCCTAAAATGCTTTCTGAATTTTTAGGGCAAGAAGCTGTCAAACAAAACTTAAGTGTTTTTATAAATGCTGCTCGAGAAAGACAAGAAGCCCTTGACCATTTGTTTTTAATAGGTCCTCCAGGTTTAGGAAAGACAACACTTGCTCAGATTACTGCAAACGAACTGGGTGCAGAGTTTAAAGTAACCAGTGCTCCTGCGTTAGAAAAACCAGCAAATCTTGCGGGAATTCTTTCTACCATTACGCCAAGAACTGTTTTTTTTATTGATGAAATTCACCGCTTAAAACCTGCCATTGAAGAAATGCTCTACATTGCAATGGAAGATTATGAACTTGACTGGGTTATAGGACAGGGGGCAGCGGCAAGAACAGTTCGTATTCCCATTCCTCACTTTACGCTCGTTGGTGCAACAACAAAAGCGGGTATGGTCAGTTCTCCACTTATAAGTCGTTTCGGAATTATTCAGCGTTTTAACTTTTACGGAAGAGAAGAACTTGCTTCCATTATTCATCGTTCGGCACAAATTCTAAATGTTCAAGTTGAAGATGATGCCGCTTTATTACTTGCAGATTGTTCTCGTGGAACTCCTCGTGTTACTAACAGACTTTTGCGTCGTATGCGCGATTTTGCTCAAGTGAAGGGAAGTGGTGTTATAACTACAGACATTGTTCGTTCTGGTTTAAAAAACTTAGGCATAGATGAACTGGGACTTGAACACTATGACCGAGAAATTTTACTTTCTATCATAAAAAACTTTGGTGGTGGTCCTGTTGGTGCTGAAACCCTTGCCATTTCAATTGGAGAATCAATGGATACGCTGGAAGATTACTATGAGCCTTATCTCATTCAATGTGGATTTTTGCAGCGCACTCCTCGAGGAAGAATGGTAACAGACAAAGCGTATGAACATTTAGGACTTACTCCTCAAAAAAGGAATTTCAATGAAGACCAGCGACTTTTATTTTGATTTACCGCAAGAACTGATTGCACAAAAACCCTGTAACGAACGTGGTGATGATCGTCTTATGCTTTTAGGACGAAACACAGGTTCTGTCGCTCACTATCAGATGAAAGATTTACCTTCTCTTGTCGAAGCAGGAACACTTATGGTTTTTAATAACAGTAGAGTTCGACGCAGCCGCTGTTATGCAACAAAAATTTCTTCTGGCAAAGAACAAGAGTTTTTGTTTTTAAATCCCGTGTCTTCAGATTTGTGCCTTTGGAATGTAATGGTTCGTGGTGCAAAAAAAGTAAAAGATAATGCCCAGTATTCTTTTGCTGATGGAAGTCTTGCAACTGTTGTTCATGCAGACGAAAATTCTGGTTCTGAATTTCGTTCTCTCGCATTTGAAAATCCACTTACAGAAGATTGGTTTGAAAGAAACGGACACATTCCTCTTCCTCCGTATATCCGCAGAGAAGATACAGATATAGACAGTGAACGGTATCAAACCATTTATGCAAAAGAAACTGGCAGTGCAGCCGCTCCCACCGCAGGACTTCATTTTACTCAGAGCGTTCTTGATGCTTTAACTGCAAAAGGTGTAGAACTTGCATGGATTACACTGCATGTTGGCTTGGGAACATTTCTTCCAGTTCGTGCTGAACAAATAGAAGAGCATCACATGCATGAAGAGTATTATTCGGTTAGCGTCGAAGTTGCTCAAAAAATCAATACTGCAAAAAAAGAAGGTCGCCCAGTTCTTGCAGTGGGAACAACAAGTGTGCGCACTCTTGAAAGTGCCTGTGATGAAAATGGACTTGTTCAAAGTGGAACGCGGGGAACACATATCTTTATGTATCCAGGCTACCAGTTTAAAGTTGTAGATCAGATGTTTACTAACTTCCATACGCCAGAATCAACACTTATTATGCTTGTAAGTGCTTTTGCTGGAAGAGAAAACATTTTAAATGCATATAAGCAGGCTGTTGAACAAAAGTATCGGTTCTTTTCTTATGGCGACTGCATGCTTATTAAATAAATTACGACAACTGTCCTACTGAATAACGCACTAAGTTTAAAAACTGAATCTTCATGATTGTTTTTGTTTCACTTTCGGGAACAAGTTGATCAAACTGCAAAGATGCTTGTTCAATAAAAGTTTCTCTTGTTTTTTGCGAAAGGGGAAGCCTTGCACCAATGATTCTGTTTTCAAGTTCAAGAGAACGGAATACTGTATTTCCGGTAAGCACAATGCGAATGTTTGCAAGAATGCTTTGGTCTGTGTCTGCCAAAAAAACAAAACTTGCACTGTCGTTTGCAATTAAATGTGATGGTCCTATGCGTTTAAAGATGGCTACTTCCCACACTTCGGTAGGAACACGAACTTTTGTAAGCACAAAGCCATGTGGAATTTCTGTAAACTCACGCATTTGAATGTATTTGACTTCATTCTGAGTTCTAAACTCAAGGCGAGTGTCTAGCGCTAACAGAGGAGCCCACAGTGTATGCTTTATTCCCTCTGCACAGATGTTACCACCTAGTGTAGCAATGTTTCTAATTGTTGGTGTTGCAATAGATTCAAGCGCATCGTATAAAATTGCGGGCTGATTTGTTCTACCTATAGCAATCATTTCTGAAAGCGTAATGGCAGGTCCAAAGTCAATAAAATGTTCGTGACGGTCAAAACCTTTTAGTTCGGGAATAGCACGAATGGTAAGAGCTTTTTCTTGTAATTGCTCAGTGTCTGTTCCTCCACCAAAGATTTGGAGTGTGTCTGTAGATTTTACATGATAAAACACATCGGAAAGATTTTTTGCAATGAGTATGGTCTGATTATTTTTTGACATAAGCTCGTTTTCCTTCTCGTTTGTGTTTTGCGGCAATAGCGTAGAGAATTCCGTTTGCAAATGTATCTCTGTCTGTACAACAGGGTGCAAGTCCGTCTATAGCCCGATACAACTCTTTTATGTCTGGTCGGTAACAACTGGTTATAACTTCGTAAGCAGTAAGAATTCTTCCTGCGTTGCAGTAACCGCATAAATGCATTCCCGCCTGAGCAAAGCCTGTCATTATGTCGTTGTATTCAGGGTATGTCTGAAAAAACTCAAGTGTTACAACTTGTGCATCACGAACCATGCCTACGGGAACAATACAAGAAGCTGCGGTCTTGCCGTCAAGGAGAACCATGCAGTTGCCACAAATTCCTTTTTGACATCCGCACTTAACACTGAACAATTGTTCTCGGCGCAAAATGGTAAGTAATGTTTCTGAAGGTTCTGCATCAACAACCACTTTTTTTTGATTCAGTATGAGGGGAATTTTCATTCGCTTTCTTCCTCCTTTTTTTCTTTTTCTTCTTCTTGTGCTCGTTCTGCCTCTTCTTTTATGCGCTGTTCCAAAAGTTTTAGGAAAAGACTATTTGTTTTAAGCGGCAGTGTTGTAATGCTGTAACCCAAAGCTTGTGTAAGTGCTTGTGTGTATGCTGAGGGAATAGTTCTATAAATTAAGTTACCCAACTGGACTGGCGGTTCATCTGACTTTATAAATGAAATATGTGTTTGTGCAGAAGACAGCGTTTCGTTTTTAACCAAAGCAGAAAGTATTTTTTGAAGCGTTAGTTTTATTGTTCGTTCTGCGGCTTGGTAGTTTAAAAGGCGTCCTCCATTTATGACGACATGTATTTGTCTTACAAATGCGCTAAAGGTACACGGGTCAAGTTCTAGTTCTACGGTTGCTGCTGCAAAAGAAGCGCTGTGGAAGGGTTTACCACTGAAGCTTGCCTTGTTCCATGCTTTTCGTTCTGTAGGACTTGTTTTTCTTTTAACGGTAACAGGTAGTGCAGCTTTTGCATCAAGTTTTTTTATGGCATCACAACACTTTTGTAAAAGGCGCGTCATAATGCTTATGTTACTGTATGCGTTTTCTGGTAACTGCGGTTCTTTTGCATCTGCTGCATGGGCATCAAAGGTTATGGCGCTTTTTGCAATGTTCAAGGAAGTTGAAGCAAGTTCTGTCCAAATTGTTCTGATTGATTCAGAAATAGGTGGACTGTAAATGGTTATAGAACCGTCTTTTTCTTTGGTAACCGAAAGTTCTTGGTCGGTGCTGTATAGTTCACTTCCAAAGTATCCTGAACCTTCAAAGGCACATGAAAAACCAATGCCTCTAAGCGGAGACTGTTGTGTCTCTTCTAAACCGTCATGCCTTTGCATTTCGTTTAAGTGATAGGCAGCATATTTTCGGTTAAAGTCGCTCGAGAGGGCAAGTGCATCAAGGGTTTCGTGTGTTTTATCTAGCGGAAAAATAAAATGTGATACTGGATGATTTTTTTCAATGCGAATATTTTTTTTGCGTATTTCAAGAGGACTTAATTGCGATTTTCTGCATAATTCATTTATTTGATTTTCAAGTGCAAAGAATGCTGAAGCATCAACAGTGTGAAAGTTAAATGATGAAGGCGGTTTTGCAGAACGGTAAGCGGTTGCCATTACACTTATGTTTTTAGGTGCGTAACAACCAGCGCTTGCAATAACGAGACGATCTATAATTTCTTGTGCAAAAGGATTGTAAGAACCAGCGTCAACATCAATATCAATTTGCATGGCTAAAAGAGTTCCGTCTTTACTAAGAGCCGTTTTGTGGGTAATGGTTACATCGTGCATACAAGTCATAAACTGTTCTTGTTCATCACGAGTATACATAAGTTTTACGGCATGACCTGTTAAGTAAGAGGCAATAGCAACTTGTGCTGTTATGACGGAATTATACCAAATACCGTTTGTCCACAAGTTTTTAGATTTTGTTTTTTTTATGATAATGCGAGAACTTTCAAGACCCATCGACTGCATAAGAATATCGCGCAAGTTTGCAATCCACTGTGTTGGTGCGTAAACGGTAAGTTGTTCTTTTTCGTAAGCACAAATGGCACCTATCGGTTCTCCGTAGTCGGGCGTTTGAATGCTGTTTATCCAACAGTTTTGACTTACAATGTCTGCAGTTTCAAAAACAGAGTTTATATCTTCTGTTCCGTCTTTAAGAATTCGCTTTGCCATAACTGCAGAAAACAGTTCGTTTGATTTATCTGTTTCTTCTAAGTAAGATTCAAGGGGAGTGTCATCAACAGTTATAACAACATCTCTGGCATATTCGTTTACTTGTTTTTCATCAGGGCCAGTTAAAATGCCTACCGGTTCTCCTAAATAAGAAATGCTTCCTTCACAAAAGAGGGGTATTTTTCCAGAGGGAGAATCTATAATGTTTTTTCCTGGAACATTTCGTGCGGTAAAAAAGTAGTATTCATCGGGTAAGTCTGGAGTGGTAATAGAAGTAATGCTTCCGCTTTTTGCAGGTGCACGAACAATTTTTGCATACCACATGCCATTGACACTTAAGTCACTGTAAAATTCTGATTGAGAAGAAACACTGCCTGATTTTTTTGTCTTCTTTTTTTCAGACATGATGTGCTTCTCCTATTTTTTTTACAGCTTGAATTACTTGATCACACATAGCTTGAGTCATATCAGGCCACAGGGGAAGCGAAATGGTGCGTACATATTGTTTTTCTGCATTCGGGAAAGCTTCTTTTGTAAAATCTGGATACAGTTGCGTCCAGTAGGTAAAATGAAAGAGGGGAATAAAGTGCATGCTTATGCCTATGCCCATAGCTTGAAGTTCTTGAGCAAAAGTATTTCTGTCGCAATCTAATTTTTCAAGATTCAGTCTAAGCGGATACAAGTGCCATGAGTTACCTTCGCTGTCTGGAGGTAGCGTTACATAATCGAGGGTACTAAATGCTTTGTTGTAGTAAGCAGCGTGAACTTTTCGCTTTTGGTCAAATTCATCTGCTCTTTTAAGTTGAATGCGTCCTAAGGCTGCCAGTATATCGGGAAGATTAAACTTAAATCCAGGAGCTATGATGTCGTATTCCCACGAAGCACGAGGAGATGTGTATCTGTCCCAAGTTGTTCTGTCCATTCCGTGCATGCGCATAACGGTCATTCTTTTTGCAAGCGCTTGGTCGTTAGTTGTAACCATACCGCCTTCGCCCGTGGTAATGGTTTTGGTAACATAAAAAGAAAAGACTCCTATGTCTCCTAAAGCACCAGCGTATCCGTTTTTAGTTGGTGATGGAAATGAATGTGCGCAGTCTTCAATAACTTTTACATTATATTTTTTTGCAAGAGCACAGATGGCTTCCATGTTACAAACATTTCCTGCAATGTGTACAGGAACTATGGCAACAACATTTTTTCCTTTGTCGCTTGCAAGAATTTTTTCTATGCTTTCTGGGTCAATGCTATAGGTGTCTTTTTCAATATCTGCAAAGTATACATCTGCACCTAAGTGACGGGCGCTTGTTGCAGTAGACACAAAAGTGTAGGGTGTTGTAATGACAGCTTTTCCTGAACAAACTCCACATGCTTCCATTGCAAGAATCATGCCACTTGTATTACTGTTTACTGACAGTGCGTAAGTAGTGCCAATTCGCTCTGCAAATTCTTTTTCAAAAGCAAGGGCTTCTTTTCCGGTAGTGAGCCAACCGCTTTTTAATACACTAAGAACTGCATTTTCTTCTTCGCTACCAAACGAAGGTTTGAAAAAAGGAACATTTTGCTCTGCCATTACAATACCACCTTTACAGAACTTGCCATATCTGGTCTTTCTTCTTGTTCATAAAATTCATCTAGTGTAGGAACTGCTTTTCGAAGTAAGGCAACGAGCGCATCTCTGTTTCTGAATAGCGAAGGATTTTTTTCGTCATACATACACATGGGTTTGAGTTGTTCTACAAGAGAGTCTAAGTTGTAAGTTTTAGGAGGAATCGTTGTAAGTGTAAGCAATTTTGGATACTGAGTCGGAGAAGGATGTTCTTCTTCTAACCAGAGAGGTTCGTAATTGCGTTCTCCACGACGAGCACCTATAAACGAAATTTCTACATCTTTGTAAGGTTCTAAGCCTGAAAAGCGTATGACTTGTTCGGCAAGATCAAGAATTTTTATGGGTTCACCCATGTCTAACAGATAGGCTTGTGCATTTTTTCCTACACCGCCTGTTTGCAATACTAAAGAACATGCTTCTGGAATAGTCATAAAAAAACGAACCATGTCTTTGGAAGTAACCGTTACAGGTCCGCCGTTTTGAATTTGTTCCATAAAAATAGGTAAGAGAGAACCTCTTGACCCCAAGACATTTCCAAAGCGAACAAACATAAAGCGCTGTTCTTCTCCGGTAGATAGGGCTGCTTGCATAACCATTTGTTCGCACAGCATTTTACTTACGCCATAAACGCTAACAGGAGCAACTGCTTTGTCTGTTGAAATAAGTACAAATCGTTCTACACCAAATTCAATAGAAGCGTCCAAAAGATTTTTTGTTCCGAACACATTGTTTTCAATTGCGGCAACTGGATTTTCTTCCATCATGGGAACATGTTTGTATGCGGCACAGTGAAAGATAACATCTGCATGCGTATGAGAAATAATGTAACGAACATATTCTTTGTCTCGCATATCACCTATGATAGGAACAACAGATGCTTTTTGTCCAACACCTTCTTGCTGTAAAACATGCAGCTCTCGGTAAATGTTGACGATTGAATTTTCGCCGTGACCAAAAAGATACAGTCTTTCCGCTCCTCCCGACAAAAGCTGCCGTGCAAGTTCACTGCCTATAGAACCGCCTGCACCTGTTATAAGTACGCGCTTTCCTTTTAAGTAAGAGAGGCTTTCGTGCAAGGGAATAATGACAGGTGTTCTTCCTAAAATATCAAGAGGGTTTATGTCTCGCGCTTGAACTAAGTGGGCTTTTCCGTCTATGACTTGACTGATTGAAGGTAAAATTTTTATGCGCAAAAAACCACAGTTAACCAGTACTGCATGAATTTGTCTTATGCGTTCAACACTTGCGCTGGGAATAGCAATAACTGCTTCGTCTATTGCCGTAACAGATAAAAACGAGGGCAGAGTGTCTATGGGACCTATAACCGAAACAGAATCAATTTTTGTTCCAATGAGTGACTTGTCGTCATCAATAAATGCTGCAACTTTTCCAAAAATCTTTTTTTTAGTAAGCTCCCGGGCAATCATTTGTCCTGCAAAGCCTGCGCCTACGATGTAGAGTTTTGTCTGAACTTTAGCCATTGTTTCCCACCGTCTTTAGTGTAGCACACAATTGGGGACTGGGCAAGGTCTTCTGTGTGGGGAAACTGATAACTTTTTTGTCTAATCTATTGCTCCTAAAATTCCGATTAAAGATGTATGAGAACCCTAAAGAAATGTCATGTTCTTGTCGCTTTACTTGCTTGTGCCTGTGTTTATGCACATGCATCAGTTGTTTCTATTCAGGTGATTCAGCATGATTCAGTTGACAAAAATCTTCATTCAACTTCATTTTTGATTGAAGACACACTTATGGATTATTTCTTTAACGCAGGATGTATAGCTTCGTCTATGCCTGCAACAATTTCTCCAGATTCTAAAAGCGATTCTAAACTCGAAAAACAGGCGCTTTTAGGGGCAGAAGAAGGGTTTTGCAATTATTTGATTATGGTATATGCTGACTATGATACCAGTGAGTCACGCAATCCAACTGCAGATTTACTCAGTAACATTGCGACTGTGTCATGGAAAGTTATAGATGTGCGCGATGGCGAAACGGTAAGTTCTGGACGCAAAAAACCTCCAGTACAACAGTCTTCTAAAGATGTCGTGACGTTCATACGCGAACTTGCAGTTACTATTGCAGCGGCGATTCGCTGAATATGGGGTGGAATATGAAAAGACTTTTTGTTGCGTTGTCGCTTGTTTTTGCACTGGCTGGTTTTGCATCAGCAGCAGAAATTGACGGATATGCGACCGTTGCTGCTAAGGGATACTTGCCTGCTGGTATCTTTGCAAAAGCAGCAGGTTATCTGCCGGGAGATACGGTAAGCATTACAAATCCTGCCACAGGTATTACGGTTGATGCGCTTAACATTGGAACGCTGGACAAAAACGATGATATTGTTTTGCTTGTTTCTGCCGAAGCCGCAGAAATTATGGGACTTGCCATGTATGCAACTGTTCCGGTAAAACTGTCTGTTCGTACGGGTTCAATTGATGGCGTTGTCTCTGGAAAGGCGATTCTTTCTGGAAAAATAGATGTTGCTCAAACCGTTAAAGATATGGAAGCCGCAAATGCTCCCATCGAAGAGAGCGAACCAGAAGTTGTAGAAACGGCCCCTGTTGAAAGCACAGCAGCTGAAGTAAGTGAAGCTCAGGAATCTGGTGAAGAGGAAGAAGAAAGTTCTGAAAGTCCTGAAACTGAGGCAACTGTAGAAGAACCCACAGAAGAAA
>DMQP01000198.1 GCA_003455655.1 Treponema sp.
GCCGACAGGCAGTCAAGCTACCTGCGGTACAACCAGTTGTTATCATGGTCAGTGTAAGCCCCCATTTTGGTAACTTATACTGACAGTCTTAATTTCTCACTTTGTTTTTTAATCTACCATATTTGGCAGTGTTGCGAAAGGGGCTTTTATCCGCTATACTAAGTTCATGATTTTTCCACGAGTTTTTTTAAATGCAAAAGAAGAGCGCGAAATAGAGCAGGGTTTCCCTTGGGTGTATGATAACGAAATTGCTTTTATGAAGTATGAAGCAAGCGACGGTTCTGGTATTCAGTCTGTTTCTCTTTCTGACTGGCCTGGCAAAGATGGAGATATGGTTGAAGTTTATGCAAAGGGTGGTGCGTTTTTGGGAACAGGCATTATAAATCGTGCTTCAAAGATTACTGTTCGTATTTTTTCAACACAACATGCCGATGTTCTTTCGCAAGATTTAGATGGCTTTTGGGCTAAGCGTGTTCGTGATGCAGTTAACATTCGTCGTCTTAACTACAAAGACACTGACAGTTACCGTCTTATTTTTGGAGAAGCAGATTTAATTCCTGGATTAATTGTTGAACATTATGTAAGCGAAGGAAAGGTGTATCTGGTTGTTCAGTTTCTTGCCCTTGCTTGTGAAGTGTTTAGAGATAGTATTCTTGCTGCATTAAAAGCGTCTTGTGCTCCTTATGGAATTTATGAACGAAGCGATGCATCTGTTCGCGAAAAAGAAGGTCTTACTGGTAAGACAGGTTGGCTTACTGCAGAAAGAGAAGAAAAAATTGTTATTGAAGAAAATGGTGTAAAACTGGAAGTAGATATTGCTCATGGTCAAAAGACAGGTTACTTCCTTGATCAAAAATGGAATCGTCATGCTATATGGAAATTGTGTCACGGAAAACGAGTGCTTGATGCCTTTAGTCACACAGGAGCTTTTGGTCTTAATGCTGTTAAAGGTGGTGCTCGCGAAGTTATTAGTGTAGATATTTCTGAAGATGCAGTTAGTATGATTCAAAAAAACATTGAGCGTAATGGTGCACAAAAAGTTATGACTGCTCTTACTGCAGATGTCTTTGATCTTTTAAAACAGTACGAAACAGAAGGTCAAAAATTTGATGTAATTATTCTTGATCCTCCGGCTTTTACCAAAAGTGCAAAACAAGTACAAAAGGCTTATGGTGGTTACAAAGAAATTAATTTGCGAGCAATGCGTCTTTTAAATGAAGGTGGCATGTTGGTAACATGTTCTTGTTCTCATTTCTTTGATAGCAATATGTTCTATTCAATGTTAATGCATGCAGCCCGAGATAGTCATCGACGCATTCAGATTTTGGAAAAACGTGGTGCAGGTGCAGATCATCCAGTCTTGCTTGGGTATCCTAAAAGTGAATATTTAAAGTGTGCAATATGCAGAGTTCTCTAACTTACAATACGGTCATGCTCTTAGGTCCTACTGCAGTGGGAAAAACTGCCATTGGTGTTAAACTCGCAGATCACTTCGGCTGGGATATTATTTCTGCAGACAGTAGGCAAGTCTACAAAGGTTTAGACATAGGTAGTGGAAAAGATCTTGCTGAATACACAGTGGGAACAAAAACTCTTGCTTATCACCTTATAGATAAAGTTACGCTTGCAACAGAGTACAATGTCTTTATGTTCCAACAAGATTTTTATCATCTTTTTGATGAATGTAGTGCTCAGTCAAAAATTGCTTTTGTTGTTGGTGGAACAGGCATGTATCTTGATTCAGTGGTAAGAGGCTATCCTTTTATTGAAGTTCCAGAAAATGCTGAGCTTCGTGTTCAGCTTGAAAACAAATCTCTTGAAGAACTTTCGGCTCAACTGGTTAGCCTAAAAGGCGGAATGGAAAATGTTCACAACAAAACAGATTTACTTGATCGCGACCGAACAACTCGTGCTATAGAAATTGCTCTCTACATGCAAAGCCCCGAAGCTGAACAAAAAGTTAAAGAACAGTCTCGTAACATTATTCCTTTTGTTATGGGAACTACGCTTAATCGTGAAATGCTACACCGCAATATAAAAATCAGATTAGACGAAAGGGTAAAAGAAGGTTTAATCGAAGAAGTTGAAGGACTCCATGCTCAAGGTTGGTCGTGGCAACGTTTAGAAAAACTCGGTTTGGAATATCGGTTTGTAAGTGAATACTTAGAAGAAAAGTTTAGTTCAAAAGAAGAAATGGTAGAAAAACTGTACCATGCAATTTGTCAGTTTGCAAAAAGGCAGGAAACATGGTTCCGTGGTATGGAAAAAAAAGGAGTGCCCATACACTGGCTTCCTCTGGATGTCGATAAAGAAGTCAGGTATAAGGCAGCTGTTGACTTGATAGAGAAGAATGTGCTTGTTAAGCGTTGACAGCCATCTTCTGTACCGGTTCTTCAATTTTAGTAAGGTATCCGGTGCGAATGCAGCTTTCAAACAATGTCTTTGAAATGTAATCGGTAGTTTCGTCTACATAGCCGTCTTTGTCGCGTACAATGCGTACAACGTAGCCGTCCTCAAGTTCGCGGACTATGGTCATGTAATCGCCTGATTTTCCAATGCTCTTTAATGTATACGATCCCATATCTAAGCTCCTTGTAATTAGGTTTGACAATACGTTTTACACAGTGTATCATCAGCTTACATTTCTATTTTCGGAATTTAATGAAAAGGGTTTAGAGTTTTTTATGATTTTACGCGATGCACATATTCATGCAGTTTTATGCGTTCAAAGTGATTTTTCTGACGCTCTTTTTGCTCAAGATTCGTATTTGGCTTGTACCTGTTCGCATGACAAGGTTGAGTTCGAAAATACTGTTAAACTGGCTCAAAAGTTCCCTAATCGTTTTCTACTTTCCTTTGGACTGCATCCTCAAAATCCAAACATGGACAATGCTTCGTATTTGGAATCATTGTTGCAAAACAAAAGCATTTCGTGCATTGGAGAGACCGGTTTTGATTTTTACACTGAAGCCTTTAAGCAAAATAGACTTACGCAAGAAAAAGCGTGGCGTTTTCAAATAGAACTTGCAGCTTACTATGCCTGTCCCCTTGTTGTGCATGACCGTAAAGCTTTGGACCTTTTGTTTCGAGACGAAAAACTGCTTAAAAAAATTCCTTCAGTTTTGTTCCATTCATTTGCATTTGGCTTACGAGAAGCTCAGTCTCTTTTGCAACATGGCATAAATGCGTATTTTTCTTTTGGAAAACAAATTCTAAATGGCAACAAAAAAAGTATTTCTTGCGTAAGTGCTTTACCCCATGACCGTTTGCTTTTAGAAACAGATGCTCCCTATCAAACGCTAAAAGGTGAGGCTTTTACTCCTGCAAGCGATATTGTCCGTGTGTACAAAAAAGCAGCGTCTCTTCGTGGCGTAAGTTTAGAACAATTGTGTTTTGATTGCGAAAGAAATTTTAATGCTGTTTTTTTATTAGGAAAATGAAGCTAGTGCTTGACCTGCTGCTTTTAATGCTTTTTCGTATGCAAGAGAAAATGCATCTGTAAGAGAGGAAATGTCTCCTTCTGTTTTTTTTCGGAACACATCTTCTAATGCTTGTCCTGCTTGTGCACATTCTTGGGCAAAAAGTTGTCGGGCTGCTCCTTTAAAATAGTGAACATAAGATGCTGCTTCGTTATATTTATTTTGTGCAACTAGGTTTTCTAAGTGTGAGCGGTCAAAGTGTTTTGTATGAACAAAAGATTCTAAAAGAGAACACAAAAGATCTATTTCTCCGTCTACGAGTTCAAGTGCTTGTGTAATGTCTAAAACCTGCATACATGCAGTATAGCCACTTTTTAC
Organism: Treponema sp.; assembly: GCA_003455655.1. Taxonomy (GTDB): domain Bacteria; phylum Spirochaetota; class Spirochaetia; order Treponematales; family Treponemataceae; genus Treponema_D. The sequence goes on from DMQP01000198.1 coordinate 3,798, forward strand.
GTAATGTGCTATACTTTTGCTTATGAAAAAGCTTGTGTCCTGTATTATTGCAAACCTTGCGCTTGCTCTTGTTTTTACTTTTTTGCATATTTCATTTCATGCTGATATTTCTCTTTTGGCATTTCCTCTTTGTCTTTTGTTCACTGGTGCTCTAGCCTATGTTACTTACTGGCAACTTATAAAAAAGAATACAATTGCACACATAAATGCGGTTCGGCGTTTTTTTGATTATGAACCTTTTGTTTTTATTGCGGCTTTTGTTTTGCGTCGTGCAGGTTCGCATGAAACAGCTTATGCACTCGATTTACTGTGTGTTATTTTATGGTTGCTTTTACTTGCGCTTTCTATTGTTATTCAGTATTTCTTAAATGAAAAACGTGTATATAGCCTAAACAAAGATTGGGCAAAAGAACATAAAGCTCATCCTGAAAAAATATACACAGGTGTTGCTTGGCTGGGTATTCAAGCTTTGGAATGGGTTGATGCTTTGATTCAAGCTGCCTTTACCATCTTTTTGCTTAACATTTTTTTATTCCAACTCTATGTTATTCCTTCAGAGTCAATGGTTCCGACTTTTTTAGTAAACGATCGTGTTGCTGTTGGTAAACTGTTTTCGGGTCCGAAATTTCCTCTTAGTAAAGTGGGGCTTCCTTATTTGCGTTCTTATAATCGTGGAGATATTGTTGTCTTCCATAATCCACATTACGCAAATGACCGCAAGAGTGAAGTGCGTATGTATTTTTCTCAATTAGTGCACATGATGACTCTTACGCTCGTAAAAACAAATGTTGATTCTAATGGTGAACAATTAGCAGATCCTTTGGTTAAACGTTTGGTTGGTCTTCCTGGTGAACAGTTGATGCTTATGGACGGAACTCTTTATGCTCGTACCAAAGATTCTGATTCTTTTGAACCAGTTGAACAAGATGCTTCTTATGCTGCATGGAATTTAAATACGCTTTCTTCTGACATAAAAAGACAAGTGCAGTGGCTTCCCATAACAGATGCTCAGTATAAGACTACTCTTGCTGTTGAACAACAAAGACGAGATCTTGACCTTTGGCAAGCAGCCCAAGAATGTCGTCAACTTGCACAAGACTTTGCTTCTTATGCTTCAACTACAGTAACTGCTTTAGCTGAAGCAGATTCTATTCTTTCTGAACGTGAGCGTACCGTTTTTAATCTCTTCAATTCAAATACCGATCTTACGGTTAAACTTTTGTCTACTCCCGGTGGCGCTCAGTGGTTTACTTCTTTTATGACAGACTGGACAAGTGCTTTGAAAGAAGGCGTAAACTACAGCGAAAAAGAAGGGGTAACAGGGCCACAACTTATTGGTGGCGATTTGTACACTGATTCATGCTTTAGACTGAACATACTTATTAAACTTGCTTTCGGTCGTCTTCTTGTGCGTAATGCTCAGCTTTTGCATGGAGATTCTTCTGCGGGTGACTGGTCTTCAGATTCAGTGCGTGCACAGTCTTTGTCTGCTGCCGATGAACTGTACTTGTATATTCAACTTATGGATTTGCGCAATATGGGTGTCTTCCCTCCAAACGATGCTGCGGGTAATGCTCAGTATATTCCTGAAAATCATTACTTTATGATGGGAGACAATCGTTATAATTCTTTAGACATGCGCCACAGTTATGAGCGGTCGCTTATTCCGCTGACTTCATTTGACGATTTTTCTGTTCAGTATAATTCAAATCTTTCTCCGCAGTATGTAAGCAGAGATTTGATACTGGGTAAGGCAAGTTTGCGCTTTTGGCCATTAAGTCGTGCTGGACTTCCTAAATAAGTTTTAGTGTTTTAGACTTAGTGAATAGGGATACTGCGGAAAAAATAAAAAGTTTATTGCTATAAGCGCTTCTATGAGAATTCCTAGAGTAATTAAAAAAAGAATTCTTTTTTTACTAAGCATTAAACCTCAATTTTTTCCACAGTAAGGATGTTGCTTACGCAACATTTACTAGAACTGCTACTCTAATTTTTACCGCAGCAAGGATGTTGCTATCGCAACATTTATCAAAACTGTTGTGTATTAATTCTTACCACAACAGTTTTTAAACTTCTTTCCACTTCCGCAGGGGCAGGGGTCGTTGCGGCCTACTTTGGGTTGGGTGCGCATGATGGTTACTGACTGTCCCTGACGTCCGCTTTTCATTGCGCTGTTGGCTGCTTGCTGTTGTGCGTTGCGGGCGTTAAAGGCGCTGCTTGCTGACTGTCCCTGAGTTTGTGTACTTGCTCCGAAAGAAGAAGTTGCATCTGCGTGTTGGGCGTTCATGCTGATTGTTCTTTGCTGAGGACGCTTAGGACCACCTTCTTGGTTCAACTGCACTTTTACTTTGAAGATGCGGCTTACTACGGTGTCGCGTATAGAATCGAGCATTGCATCAAACTGGTTAAAACCGTCAATCTTGTATTCGGTAAGTGGTTGCTTACTTCCGTAAGAACGCAAGTATACGGCTTCTCTTAAACCGTCAAGAAATTCCAACTGGTCAAGCCACTTTTTGTCTATAAGCTGAATGTACTGGTAGCGAATAAACATGTTAAAGTTGGGTTTTCCTACCAGAAGTTCTTTTTGGGTAATGTCGTTTTGCAGTACAGCTTTAACTGTTTCTGGGTTCAACTGATCGTAAGCAAGTGTCTGACCAAAGGTGTCTTTTATTTCGTCACATAACTGGCTCTGTGCATTTCCAGACTTATTGCGCTTTTGGGCTGCAAACATAATGTCTACAGTTTCAGCTGCATTGTTCATAACGCGAGTGCTTAAATCATCGTCTGCAAGAATCATGTCGCGCTGTTCGTAAATGAACTTACGCTGCTGGTTCAGTACATCATCATAATCAAGCAAGTTTTTACGAATTTCGAAGTTGCGTTCTTCTACTTTTTTCTGAGCTTTTTCTATTGATTTGTTAAGCCAAGGGTGATTGATGGGTTCGCCCGGTTGCATGCCTACACTAGACATAATGTGCTTCATGCGTTCTCCACCAAAGAGGCGCATCAAATCATCATCCATGGAAATATAGAACTTACTGCGTCCTGGATCTCC
>DMQP01000227.1 GCA_003455655.1 Treponema sp.
TATTTGGAAAGAGACATCTTTTTATTCCGCGTCTTCTTGCCATTTTACTTTTTGTACTCTTTGCAGGCCTTTCGCCTTCGCTTTTTAGAGCCTTACTTTGTTCACTTATTATGATGATTTCGTCTCGCATCTTCTGTTCACGAATGTCTTTTTTACATGTACTTTCGGCAGTTTTTTTAATTCATATTGTTGTGCGACCACAAGACTGTTATGAAATTGCTTTTATACTTTCATATCTTTCTCTTGCAGGAATTCTTATTTTCTCTGACATTCTCAGTGTAGTCTTAATAAATGCTTTCCCAGAAAAAATTGCAACTTCGCTTGCAGCCTCTGTGGGAGCGCAAACAGCAACTGCGCCTGTTTCAATGTCTGTCTTTGGTTGCATAACTCCTATAGGTATTTTTTCTACCGTGATTGTTTCTCCTCTCATAAGCATTTTTCTTACCGCTGCAATTATTGCAATAGTACTTTCTCTTTGTATTCCTCTTTGTGCGCAAGTTATGGGCTCTATACTGAATGCAGGCTTTTGCTGTATTATGTTTTTTGTAAAACTATTTGCGGCTTTTCCCACAATTACGCTTTAATTCAAAAGAGGTTACAATGCAGCATCCTGATTACGATTCACCCAATGCACTGAAAGAATTTATGGAGCAGAGTGGACTTGCCATGCAAAAAAAATTCGGACAGAATTTTATGGTTACTCGCTCTGCACGAGAAAAAATTGTTTCGACATTGGGAGCACAAAAAGGTAACTGCGTCTGGGAAGTAGGTCCTGGTTTAGGAAGCATGACAGAACTCCTTTTAAAAACCGGTGCACAGGTAACTGCTTTTGAAATTGACAAAGGCTTTATTCAACTGCTACCACAATTTTTTGAAAACGAAAATAAGACAGGAACTTTTACTCTAGTACAGGGAGATGTTCTCAAAACTTGGCACAAAGAAGCATTGCAACTGAACAAAAACAATCAAGTCTTTTTGTTTGGAAACTTACCTTACAACATTGCAGCAACTTTTATAGCAGACACAATAACAAAAGGTTTTGTCTTTGACCGTTGCGTTTTTACTGTTCAAAAAGAAGTTGCTCTTAGAATGGCAGCCGCTCCCTCAACACCAAACTATTCTGCATTTTCTGTCTTATGTCAAAAAGAATATACTGTTAAAAACTTTATGGAACTACCACCTGCTGCCTTTTGGCCTAGACCACAAGTTGCTTCACAAGCAGTGCTCTTAACCAAAAGAGAACCTGCCTTAACATGTAAAGATCCTGCTTTTTTTGTTCGAATGGTACACGCACTTTTTGCAAGCAGACGAAAAACACTTTCTAACAACATAAAAGCTATACTTCCTTCTTGGGTAGATGCAGATGCAATTTTCAATTCTTGCGGTATTGCAAAAACACAAAGAGCAGAAAACCTTACGGTTGAACAGTTTCTACAGTTGAGTGAAACAGCTCAATCTGCTATGATGGCAGTTGGAGGAAAGGAAAGTGGAAACTGAAAGCATTGCAGAAAATCTTGCACATATCCAAGAGCAAATTCGTGATGCAGAAAAAAAATCTGGCCGAAAACCAGGTTCTGTTCGTTTGTGCGCAGTAAGCAAATTTCATCCAGTTCAAGCAGTGGTAGAAGCCGTAGAAGCAGGACAGTTACTCTTTGGCGAAAACCGAGTCCAAGAAGCCTTTGCTAAATTTTCAGAATTACAGACTCTTACTTCTAAGCCTTACCAACTTCATATTATTGGAACACTCCAAAGAAATAAAATAAAAAAAGCAGTTGAATGTGCAACTTGCATACAATCAGTTGATCGAAAAGAAGTTCTTGAAGACATACAAAAACATGCATTTGCTTTAGGTAAGAAAATAGACATTATGTTTGAAATACATACAGGCGAAGAATCAAAAGCTGGCATTGCAAGTACAGATGAACTTTTTATGTATGCAGAGCGATGTGCCAAAAATGAATTTCCCAACATTACACCTCTTGGTCTTATGACTATGGCTCCGCTTACCCAAGACACAGATGCAATAAAACATTCATTCGAAACACTGAGAACATTAAGAGAAAAACTCAACACTCAATTTCCGACCTTAGCCATACATGAATTAAGTATGGGAATGAGTGCCGATTTTATTACTGCAATCGAAGAAGGCAGCACTATGGTTCGTATAGGAACTGCAATTTTCGGTCAAAGGCAGTACGGAGCAACATCGGCATGAAAAAAAGCCTTCTTTCTGTCATTCTACTCAGTCTTGTAATTTCTCTTGCGCCCGCAACATTGTATGCTCAGACAGAAGACACGACGCCAGTTCCCTACGAAGAAGAAGAATTTCCTCAGTGGATGCTTGATGTACGAAGATTTGAAATTATTTCTGTAGGTTCGCTTCCCTTTACCATGTTAGGCACATCACTCGTTTACAGTGGCGTTATGGTTGCAACAGGACAGTTGGCATCTTTTCCTAACCCCTTTGACAAAACAGCTCCGCAATTAACTACAAACGATCAACTTGCAGTTTTAGGCATTGCCGCTTGCATTAGTATAGGCATTGGTCTTACAGATTTAATCATTACTCTTGTTAAACGTAATTCAGCAAAGAAGGCACTTGAACAAGAAGAAGCACAAACAGGGCAGGTGATTATTACGCCTCAAGAAGCAGGCAATTTACTCCGTAAAAACACGGAGGATGAATAATGCCTTTTTTCAGTGCAAAGGTTCCCACAAGTTACACTCAAAATGAACGTCTAGATACATATATTGCTTCCTTACCCAACGGCATGAACCGTAGCAAGCTAAAATCTGGAGTTCATGAAATACTGCTTAACGGAAAAAAAGTAAAACTTTCTGCAAAAGTAAAAGCAAATGATCAGATAGACATTCAGTGGGAAGACAACATTCCCGAAGACATTGAACCGCAAAATATACCGCTGGACATTCTCTACGAAGACCAAAATGTATGTGTTATAAACAAAGCCCAGGGCATGGTAACTCATCCAGCATGTGGCAACTGGGATCACACCTTAGTAAACGCACTTTTGTTTCACTGGAATATGAATGCTATTAACGCACAAAAAACAGGCTCTATGGCAAACATTCTACAAAGCAGACGCCCTGGAATTGTTCACCGCTTAGACAAAGATACTTCTGGAGTTATTATTACAGCAAAAAACAGAGATGCAGAAGAGTGGCTTCAAAGTCAGTTTCAATCTCATCGTCGGGTAAAAAAAGAATACATAGCAATCTGCATAGGTCGGCCACAACATCAGCATGGAATCATAAAAACAAAAATAATAAGAGATCCAAAAAACAGAAAACGCTTTCGAGCAGTTGAACTTGACGACCCCACCTACAGCGACCAAGGAAAATACGCAGAAAGTTCATATCGCTGTATTTCTTGCTACGGAGAATACTCTCTCATAAAGATTCGCATTGCAACTGGAAGAACACATCAGATTCGTGTTCACATGAAATATCTTAACTGTCCTATTCTAGGAGACTCTGTGTATGCTCCTAAAGACAGAAAATTTCCCTCTGCAAGTCTTATGCTTCATGCACGAAGATTAAGAATCACTCTTCCTGACAATACAAGAAAAACTTTTACTGCACCAACGCCACAACGCTTTAAGGAAATTCAGCACATTCTTAAAAAAGAATACAAAAAAACAATTCTTCCAATTGACAGGTAAACCATGAGTAACTGTTCCATTACCGTACTTCAAGAACCCAGTGAAGAAAATCCTTTTGTAGTGATCTACAAACCCTCACACCTTGCGACAGCTCCCTTACAAGAAGGTGAAGACTGTGCGCTTACACAGGCTGTGCAATTATTTCCTCAAATAAAACAAGTTAAGGGAAAAAAACAAATTGAATACGGACTCATGCACCGTCTTGATACAGAAACAGAAGGTTTGCTGCTTATTGCAACAACACAAAGTGCCTACGATGCATTATGGGAAAGTCAAGCGTTAGGAAACTTTGTTAAAAGCTATCATGCTTTTTGTGATGCGCTTACACCAAAGAGTGAAGATGCTTTTCCTCCCTGTCCCATTGCACTTTCTGTCAAAGATAGTCCTCAGACAGTTTTTCTTACTTCAAGATTCAGAGCCTACGGAAAGGGCGCTCGGCAAGTAAGACCTGTTATCGAAGAAAGCGGAAAGTATCAGAAAAAAAAGGCATCAGATAAAGTCTACACAACAAAGATTACACTTTTTCAAAGTGCTCTCGGAATTGAAGCTGAATGTTCTATTTCAAGCGGATACCGACACCAAGTACGTTGCCACCTTGCCTGGTTGGGCTTTCCGGTACAAAATGACAAATTGTATAATTCTTTAGCAGGGGAAACAACAAAAGAACTAAAGTTTAAAGCAAGCGCCTTTTCTTTTCCTCATCCACTTACACAAGAGACGCTTTTCTTTAAGGCATAAAAAAAATCCAGCCGAATGACTGGATTGTATGCCCGGAACAAGACTTGAACTTGCACACCCGTGAAGGCTCTAGTACCTGAAACTAGCGTGTCTACCAATTCCACCATCCGGGCAAGTGTTTGTACTATAACAAAAGGACCTTCTTTTGTCAATATCCACAGCGTATGACGAGTACGACAATAATCAAGGCAAGAACAAGTAAAGACAAAAGATACAGCCAACGAGGTGCATCATCTGACACAACACCAAAATCACCTGATTTTTCTTTTTGACTTTTAAATGCTTTTTTGATTTTTTTCTTTGACTTTAAAGATAATTTGTGTTTGCTTTCATCTGAACTTGCAGTTCCATACTGATCAGAAGAAGGCATAGCATAGTGACACTTAGGACAACCCGTTTTAAAAGTTCGGGCATCTCCTGTAAAGCCACACTGAGGACAACGGACAGAAGAAAAAAACTTTCCACACTTAGGACAAAAGCGAGCATTAGCTGCAACTTCTGCCCCACAGTATTCGCAAAAATATTTTGCTTTTTCTTTTGCCAAAGCCATTACAGACTCTCCGTACCCAGATTGTCTACCGTGTAATTATAAATCTGCCATATTCCATCGCGCTGACGAACATAGTAGGTGTAGCGTTTCTTTTCTGCGTAGTTTTTATAGTTGAACCATTCTGTTACGCGAACCGTTCCTTCAGTTTGAGAATAAGTGGTTGTATCAATTTGGAAGCGAGCAGGAATAGCAACTATGTCATTGTCAATGCGGTTTTGCATCAGTTCTGCTTTGAAAGCAGCAAGCATGTCTGAACGATCAGAGGCACTTGCATTGTTATAGCGACGACTGCGACTGGGATCACGTTTAAGCAATTCTTCCAAATCTATGTAGAGGAAATACTGATCCCACAAGCCTTTTTGACGAGCAATAATTGTCTGTTCTACAACACGGTCAGGACTAATTGATTCAGGCTGTAAAAGAGATGCAGAAGTTGCTTCAACTGGAAGTGAAGAAGATGCAGCAGCAGAAGGAGAAGGGCGAATTTCAAGACTTAAACGGTTTGACTGAGCATAGTTCTGACTGTACCGATACAGTTCTGGATAGAACTTCAGTTCAAGATAATAAATTGACGGATCTGTTATTTCAAGATAATCCTTAACATTTTCAACAAACGAATATTCTTCACCAGGCTCAAGAGCTATTTCTCTAAAGTAAACAGTCTGATTTGTTGTGCGTTTTCTGCGAAGAGTCTGCGTTTGTGATAGCTGAGTGTTCTTAACATTAAAGGCAAGAAAATCAATACTGAACATACGGTCATCAGCCAGTTTAAAGCGCAAGGTGTCGGTACCGTTATTTGCAATGGTAATGTGCACGTAGACAGGGTTTTCTTCTGTCTTTCCTGGATAGTACAAAGTGCGATCATAAAACCGTACGGTAACTTCTGCTGACTCTGCAAAAGATGTTTCAGTGCTTCCCGTCTGAGCACTCACAGATTGTGCAAACACACATAAAAACGCTATAATGCTTAAGAAGGTTCGTTTCACGGCAAAACTCCTATATTGTATATAACATCGGAAAAAAATGGACGATACATTACTTAATTCACTATTTACTGAACTCACTTCATGGAATGATATAAAAGCACCAGCCCTTGCTATTTCAGACGAAAATTGCACTTTTCCTGTAGAAATTACCGGTCTACAGGGAAGTCTTCCCGCATTTCTTATTACAAAGTATCTTGACCGTCAAGCTTTTACCAAAGCAAACCAAACCGTATTAGTTCTTGTTCCAGACATGCACGAAGCACATTCGCTTCTTTCCGACTTACAGACGCTCAATGCAAAGTCAAAACAGCCTGTTGAACTGCTTCTTTTCCCCTCATTTTCAGATTTACCCTACAGACAGGCAGCTCAAGGAAACCTTACTTTTGGGCGTAGAGCAGGGGTTCTTGCAAAACTGGCTCTTTCAAACCCAACAACAGATGTTAGACGCATTGTTGTAGCCACAGAACGAGCACTATTGCACGCTTTACCGCCGCCTAAACACTTACGAAGCCATGCATTTAAAATTCAAAAGGGTAGTTCAATTGACAGTCAAAAAACAGCACAAACGCTTACAGAATGTGGATACATACGAGTTCCTAAAGTTTCTGCTCGTGGGGAATTTGCCCTTCGTGGTGAAGTTTTAGACATATACCTTGCAGGAGAAGACGCACCTTTCCGCATCCGTTTCGACTTTGATACTGTTGAACAAATTAAAACCTTTGACATAGAAACACAACTTACCCGAGAACCCTTTACTCAACTTACCCTTTATCCCAACAAAGAAGTTTTGTGGAATGACCAACTTGTTGAAAAGCTAGAACATATTCTTGAACAAGAAGACAGCTCTGGTATACAAAACGATTTTGCTTCATACGATGCAGCTCGCAAAAGTGGACAAAACTACACTGCAAAAGAAGAGACCCAAGAAGCTGAATCAAGTCATCTCGCTTTTACCGACATGGCAAAAGAAGACATGCAAAATCTAGTAACCCAACTGTCAGTTCACGCCTGTGCAGAAGGAGAAGAGCTATACTACGGCATAGTGTGGGACAAAACATACACTCTATTTGACTACTTGCCCAAAGACACTGCCGTTTTCTGTCTAGACTGGGACCGCATGTGCAATGCCCAACGTCTCATTCAAAACGAATATGATTTTTCTTACCGTAAAGCACGACAAACAAGAGCCGTACTTCCTCCAAACCTTATGCTTATGGATTTTGAGACTGTGTGCAAAAGCGCAAAGCGTTTAGTTTGCCTTCGCAGCATTGAAAATGACCGTCTTACACAAGAGGGAGCAACAGCTTTTACCGTCCACGCACAAGGAGCAACTTCATACTTTAGCAACATCAATTACTTTAAGGAACAGCTTCAAGCGCTACAAGAAGACGGATGGCAAACAGTTATTTTTGCAGGAAACGAAACCCAAAAACTTCGCATTAGCGAACTTATAAAGCCCTTTATTCAAACACAAGATTCAAAACACATACCCGTACAAGTTTTACCCCTTGCATTAACAGGCGGATTTTCAATCCCCGACAGAAAACTGTTAATCATTCAAAACGATGAAATTTTCAGACGCTCTGTTCTCAAGCAAAAGCAAATGAAACGGGGCACACAATCAAAAGCAATAGAATCCTTTATTGAACTTACCCCAGGAGATTTTGTTGTTCATAAAAATTACGGCATTGGAAAATTTTTGGGAATTGAACGAGTAAAATCTTCTGGAACTGAACGCGACTACATTAAGCTTGAATACGCAGGTTCAGAATTTGCCTTTGTTCCCATAGAGCAAGTGAACATGGTTCAGCGTTACATTGGCAAAGAAGATTCAAAACCGCCAGCTCTCGATACCATAGGTTCAAAAAGTTGGTCTGCCCGTAAAGCTAAAGTTCAACAACAGGTTGAAGAACTTGCACAAAGACTTGTCGATTTATACTCCAAACGAAAAGCATCTCGTGGATACGCCTTCCCCAAAGATACAGAATGGCAGACTGCATTTGAAGCAGCTTTTCCTTACGAAGATACAGACGATCAGTTTACGGTTACGCAAGAAATCAAAAACGACATGGAAAAACCCGTACCCATGGACAGATTAGTTTGTGGAGACGTTGGTTATGGAAAAACTGAACTAGCCATGCGAGCTGCATTTAAAGCGGTTATGGGAGGAAAGCAAGTTGCCTTTTTAGCTCCAACCACCATTCTTGCTGAACAGCACTTTGAAACATGCACAGAACGTTTTAAAAACTTTCCAGTTCGTATTGCACAAATGTCTCGATTTGTTTCTGCTTCGGAACAAAAAAAGACGCTTGCTCTGCTTAAAGAAGGCAGCATTGATATCCTCATCGGAACTCACCGCATCATACAAAAAGATGTTCAGTTTAAAGATTTAGGTCTTTTGATTATAGACGAAGAACAGCGCTTTGGTGTTAAAGACAAAGAAAAACTCAAAGAACTAAAGACTAACATTGACTGTCTTGCCATGAGTGCAACACCTATACCACGAACATTACATATGAGCATGCTTAAAATTCGCGACATGTCTCTTTTAACAACACCTCCACAAAATCGTCGTCCTGTAGAAACTTTTGTAGAAGAATACAATAGCGAAAAAGTAGCAGAGGCAATCCGTAACGAAGTAGAGCGGGGAGGGCAGGTATTCTACCTTCACAATCGAGTTGAATCTCTTGAAGAAACAAAACTTGCACTTCAAAAACTGGTTCCCGAAATGCTTATTGAATCAGCACACGGACAAATGACCAGCGATGAATTAGACGATATTTTCCGCAGATTTAAAATGGGTGGATTTCATGTTCTTGTTTCAACAACAATTATTGAAAACGGTATAGATATTCCTTCAGTAAACACCATTATTATAGACCGTGCAGACCGATATGGAGTAAGTCAACTCTACCAGTTACGAGGACGCGTTGGTCGAAGCGATAAAACTGCATACGCCTATCTGTTTTACCCCAAAGATAAAGCTTTAAGCGAAGATGCAATGAAAAGACTGCAAGTTATTAGCGATTTTACAGAATTGGGTTCAGGCTTTAAAATTGCCCTTAAAGACATGGAAATACGCGGTGCTGGAAACCTTTTAGGCCGAGATCAGAGCGGAGATGTCTATAGCGTTGGTTTTGAAATGTATTTACACTTACTCAATCGAGCCATAGAACAGCTTATGCACAGTGACTGGCAGTCTCCTCAAGAAGTATTGCTTGAACTTGAATATTCAGGCTTTATTCCTGATTCATACATTACTGCAGCACAAATCAAAATGGAAGTCTATAAACGCATTGCTGCAATCCAGACAGACGATGAGCTCAATGCCCTTGAAAACGAACTTACAGACCGTTTTGGACCAATTCCCGATCAAGTTCATAGTCTTTTGTGCCTTGCAGGCATTAGAATTCTTTGCAACAAACTTTCAATAAGTTCTATACGAGAAAAACGCGGAACTTTAACAGTTACCTTTGCTAAAGATGCTAAAGTAAACGTTGACAAAGTTCTTGCGCTCTTAAAAACATCAGGCGGAACCATACGACTTGACGCGCAACACCCAGACACCATGCTTATGACAACAAAATCACTGTCTTTGGATGACAAAGGGCAGTTTATTACCGAAAAACTGATGCAATTAGTGTAAAAGGGCTTTTTAAGCCATTTTCTCCACATCATATAATGTATATTCTGTCTACTAAAACGTCTAAAACAG
>DMQP01000137.1 GCA_003455655.1 Treponema sp.
TCCCCGGTAACTTTTAAGAGTGCAGGAAAAGACTGTCCAACTTCTAAAGAACGTTCACTCTGAACTTCAAAGCGGTTTCCTGCAAAAGATACTAGATACGAACCGTTTCCTTTATTTTGCAAAACACGCACAAAAACACTGTCTCCTGTTTTAAGAGCAGTTTCTTGTAATTGCGATGAAATGTTTTGTGTTTGGATTATTTGAACTGATGGCGTTTGCATGAAGGGTTTAGGAGGAAAAAAAGGGGGATGACCAATAAGTATGAGTCATCCCCTTTGCATTTACAAAAGCTTATTTTGCGGCTTCTGCTGTTTTCTGTGCATCAGCGGCATGAGCTGCAGATGATTTTTCTGCTGCATCGTTAGCTGCTGAAATGTGTGCACGAGACTTAGCACCGATAAGTTCTTTGATTTTTGCATCCTTACCGATCTTTTCGCGTACATAGTAAATCTTTGCACGACGAACTTTACCAGGGCGAACAACCTCTACTTTAACAATGCGGGGGCTGTTAACTGGGAATACACGTTCAACACCAACACCGTAGCTAATTTTGCGTACAGTGAATGTGCGGCGTACACCAGCATTCTTAAAGCACAACACCAGGCCTTCAAAAACCTGAACACGCTTTGTTTTTCCTTCAACAATTTCGAAGTGAACGCGAACGGTATCTCCGACTGCAAAAGCACCTGTTCCAGGACGTTTCTGCTGTTCTTCAATAGTCTTAATAAGATCCATAGTATTTCTCCATTTACTGGCGCTTGAGCTTTTCCTGAAGGGAACGAAGCTTTTTGCGCTGCTTGCGGTCATTTTTGTAGTCTACATGTTCCGCAAGTTCTTCGATCATCTTTTGTGCTTCTTCAGAAAGAGTACCCGTCATTCGTGCCTGTTGAATCAGATCTGGTCGATTCAGCAAGGTTTTTTGCAGGCTCTTTTTAAGACGCCACTTTCGGATTTGTTCATGGTTGCCACCGGTAAGAACTTCCGGCACTTCCAAGCCCTTGTACACGGTTGGCCTCGTATACTGGGGATATTCCAAAAGTCCGCCCGAAAAACTTTCCTCGTCAAGTGATTCTGCTGTGATAACATCTTCAACAAGCCGATACACACTGTCTATGATGACAGTAGCAGCAACTTCTCCAGATGACATGACATAATCTCCAATAGAGATTTCATCATCCACATACAGATCAATTATTCTTTGGTCAATACCTTCATATCTTCCGCAGATAAATACAAGTTCGTCCTTCTGGCTTAACGACTGCGCTTTTTTCTGAGTAAAGGGCACACCACTGGGAGTGACATAAATCACATGCTTTTTGTATGCCTCTACGCTATCGAGCGCTCGTCCAAGAGGTTCCGGTAACAACAATTGTCCGGCTCCCCCGCCATAGGTTGCGTCGTCACAAGTCTTGTGCTTGTCATAGGCAAAATCCCTGACATTCACCAAATCGTAGGCAATAATTCCCCGCTCTACCGCCTTTGCCATGATCGAAGTTTCAAAAAAGGCACGCGGAATTTCGGGAAACAAGGTCAGCACAGTAAATTTCATGGACTTACTCCAGAATCCAGAGGTGCATCAGCTGCATCCGTTTGTGTTCTACATCAACTTGACCAATAAACTGTTCCTTGAAGGGAACTAAAACTGAACGGATTTTTCCGCTCTTGGTAAACTTGATGTCTTTCGCAAGCAGACTGCAACCCTCGGACAGCAAAATCTCAACGAGATAACCTGATCCGCCTTCCGTTACGTCTGTGACTGTTCCAATCACACATTCGTCTGAATCTGCGACCGGTGCGGTACTACCCGCCGTTTCCTTATACCATACCAAGCAACCCTTTAGGTCCTCGATATACCACTCGCCCTTCTGCAAGGGACGTGCGTTTTTGCGTGGAACTACGATCTGCCACCTGTTGAATCTTGCAGCTTCTTCAGGGGTATTTATTCCCGCCAGTTTCATGTACAGCGTTGCGGCAGCTTCTTTGGTGTATTCCACCGTAAAAGGTTTACTTACCGTTCCGTCTGTCAAAGTCACTTCCTTCATTCGCGAAAAATGATCGTACTCGCCAGAAGTGCTTTCTACTTTGAACTCACCCGTTACACCATGAGTGCCTCGGATAATCCCTACAACAAAATTCTGCGTCATTGGTCACCGTCAGTCTAAAATATCAAGACTGTACCGCTTTCCGTCTTTGTTGGCAGAAGCGCTCAGTACCGTGCGCAAGGCTTTTGCGATGCGACCGTATTTGCCAATAACTTTGCCAATATCGCCCGGCGAAACACGCAACTGTAAAACAGGTCCACGTTCACCTTCGGTTTCGGTTACAGAGACTGCATCGGGGTCATCGACCAGTGATTTTGCGATGTATTCAATCAGGTCTTTTTCCATACCCTAGCTCCTTACCGAACTTACTTGTTAAGCGATTCGCCTTTTACTGACAGACCTTTCGTATTGAAAAGCTTCTTTACGATGGGTGTAGGCTGTGCACCTACGCTGAGCCAGTACTTTGCGCGGTCTTCTTTGAAGGAAATCTGCTTATCCTCCGTGTCAATCGGATGATAGAAACCGATTTCTTCCACAGTAGCTCCATCACGGGGCTTGCGGACATCCTGAACTACGATTCTGTAGTAGGGACGCTTCTTAGTACCAAACTTCTTAAGTCTGATCTTTACCACTTCTTTGTCCTCCATATAGCTCTTTCACGAATGGGGTCGAGAGCTAAATTTGTGTTTAACTGTACAGAGCTTGCATCAATACGCAACGCGCCCAATGAAAGCCAAGTATACAGTATGAGCAACCATACTATCACTTTATACATGTTTAGTCAATGACACACTACCAAATCCCTGCTAACACTTGGGCAAGAGGGCATTTTTTATCTGTTTTTTTTGCAGAAGGCAGCAAGTTTTTTCAGCTGAACTTTTGTTGATGATGCAGAAGGTGCGCCTGTTGTTTTACGAGAGTCAACACATTTTTCACTTGTAATTAAATCGTAAATATCTTCTTCTATAAGTTTAGAGCAATCTTCTAGTTCATCAAGAGACAAATCTTCAATACGGCTAAGACCAGCATCTATTGCTTTACGAACCGCAAGAGCTGCAACTGAGTGAGCTGTTCTAAAAGGCATACCCTTACGCACAAGGTATTCTGCAAGATCGGTAGCGTTTGCAAAACCGCCTTCACAACTTTGTGCCATTCGTTCTACATTCCACCGTGCACTTGAAACCATTGCTGTAAAAACAGTAAGGTTTGCATCTACGGTATCGAGAGCGTCAAACAAGGGTTCTTTGTCTTCCTGCAAGTCTCGGTCATAAGCAAGAGGCAATCCTTTTACCATAGTCAAAAGATTTATAACATCGCCATACACTTTACCCGTGCGTCCACGAATAAGTTCAGCAAAGTCAGGATTCTTTTTTTGTGGCATGATTGAAGAACCAGTGGACCACTTTTCACTCAATTCAACAAAACCAAATTCAGTAGTAGACCAAAGCACAATTTCTTCACACATGCGACTTAAGTGTTGCTGTAACATTGCACAATCAAAAGTAAAGTCAATGCAGTAGTCTCTGTCTGAAACTGAATCAAGAGAGTTTGTAGTAACACCTTCAAAGCCCAACTGTGTAGCAACAGACTCGCGGTTAAGAGGAAGCGTACTTCCCTGCAAAGCGCCACTGCCTAAAGGAGAAAGCGCAATGCGTTTAAGACTTGCATCAAAGCGATCCCAGTCGCGTTGTAACATACAAGCCCACGCAAGCAAATGTTGAGCAAGTGTTCCTGGCTGAGCATGCTGCATGTGTGTATAACCTGTAAGCAAGGTAGTTGTATGCTTTTGTGCAATAGCAGTCAGTGCTTCTATTGCAGTAATAATTTTTTGCTGTAAAACAGGAATTGTTCTGCGCAAGTAAAGGCGCTCATCAAGAGCAATTTGATCATTACGGCTACGACCAGTGTGAAGTTTTTTTCCTGCTTCTCCAATACGGTCTGTTAGTGTTGCTTCAATAAATGAATGTATGTCTTCTGCGCTGTAGTCAACAGAAAGTTTTCCCTCTTGCAAATCTTTACGAATAGCTTTAAGACCTGCAACAATTTTTGTAGCATCTGCCTTAGGAATAATTTTTTGTTCACCCAGCATGGTAGCATGTGCAATAGAACCTGCAATGTCATCAAGAGCCATGCGTTCATCAACAAATATAGAAGTTTCAAATTCTACCGCAGCAGCATCAGGGCCTTCTGCAAAGCGGCCACTCCACAAAGCCTTGTGGTTATCATTTGTCATTGTTCCGTGCATTATGCATTTTCCCGCATCCACTTTTGAATGCCTTTTGTAATTTCTTCGTCAATATCATGCTCTATACGGCATGCAGTTTCTTCTGCTTTTTTAGATGCGACACCAGTTATCTTTACTAAAAACTGAGTAAGCAACAAATGACGCTCGTATACTTTCTGTGCAAGTTTTTTTCCTTTTGCAGTAAGTTCCAGAGCACCACTTTCGTTAGCTGTAATGTATCCAGACTCAGTTAAAATGCTCATGGCGCGACTGACACTGGGTCGAGAAACACCAAGTTTTTTTGCTACATCCACAGAACGCGCAGTTCCATTTTCACGCTGTAGCATTAATACCGCTTCAAGATAGTCTTCACCTGACTCATGAATTATTTTTTCTTCACTCATACAAACTGCTCCGAAACGC
>DMQP01000050.1 GCA_003455655.1 Treponema sp.
GTTGCTTCTGGTAAAGCAATGGAAACGTTCCTTACAAACGTTAAGGACCAAGGGGGAAATCCAGACACGCTGCTTTCTCAACGCAACAAAAGACGTTCTTCTTACACAGCTTTACTTACCGCAGAACATGACGGCTTTGTTGACATTGACGCATACAAAGTTGGCTTAAGTGGCATTACCCTCGGTGTAGGAAGAACAAAAGCAAGTGATACAGTTTGTGCTGATGCAGGAATTATTTTCCATGTGGAACAAGGACAAGAAGTGCATCGGGGAGATACGCTTATGGAAGTGTATGCAAAAGATGCTCCTTCTTTATATACCGGCATGAGAGAACTTGCAGCTGCAGTTGAATACAAAGAAGATCGTTTTCAGTGTGCAGTACAGGCAGCAGGAAATCTTATTACAAAGGAAATACGCTAGTGTCTGTCTGGAATAAAAAAACAATAAGTCGTTCTGAAATAGAAGAACTAACAAAAAAATACGGCATAGATCCGCTTACTGCAAGTATTATGGTTCGTCGTGGCATAACAGAAGGTCACGATGTTATGTACTTTATGGAAAACGATTTGCGTTATCAACACTACCCCTTTTCTTTTTCTTCAATGGAAGATGCAGTTGATCGTATTTTAGATGCAAAAGAAGAAGGTGAAAAAGTTCTTATCTTTGGAGACAGAGATGTTGATGGCGTTACCGCTACAACCGTTTTGTATGACTGTCTTTCAGAATTAGGTATAGATGTTCGCTACCGTCTGCCTCAAGGAGATGATGCTTACGGTTTAAACAAAGCTGCCGTAGATGATTTTGTTGCTGACTATGGCTCTCTTATTATTACCGTAGACTGTGGCATTTCAAACAATGAAGAAATTGCCTATGCAAGTGAAAAAGGTTGCGATGTCATTGTAGTTGATCACCATAATCCGCCTGAAGAACTTCCCTCACCTGCAATTATTATAGATCCTAAACTAGAAGATTCTGGGTATCCGTTCAAAGATATTTCTGGCTGTGCTGTTGTTTACAAATTAGTTTCTGCACTTAGATTTAGTAAAAGCGACTGGTACAAACAAGACATAACACTTTTAAATGTTCGTCCTTTAAACGATGCTTACATGATTGAATGTCTTAAAGTGCGCAATTTAGTTCCGGTAGACAGACTTGATGAAACAATTGTTCCTGGCACCATAAGCATTACGCAAACAAGACTACCACATTTTTTGCAAGGACAAAATATATTTGTGTGGGACAAAACAACAGTTACTCGACTTTTAGAACAAGCCTTTGGAAAAAATGCAGTAGAGTTTAATGTTTTTGACATACGAACAGAAGTTGCAAAAATAATTCCTAAAGTGGGAGGTCTTTCTCTTTTAGCACTGAAAGACATGTCTCACTTTGCTCGCTACGGAAATCATCCTGCAACAGAAATTGGTGGCTTTTATAACATTTTCGTAACCTATGTTCAACAGATGTTAAAGGCTGCCTTTCCACAAATTGTTCATGCCGAAGAACATGACATGCAGTTAGTAGCACTTGCTGCCCTTGCAGACATTATGCCCATGAAAGATGAAAACCGCATCTTTGTTAAACAGGGGCTTATGTCTCTTAACAAAGGTGCAGACAGTGTGCGCTCTGGATTAAAAGAACTGCTTTCTCAGTTAAAGCTCTTAGGCAAAGAATTAAGTTCAACAGATTTAAGTTGGATTGTAGTTTCTCACTTAAACGCCGCAGGTCGAATGGGACACGCAGAATTAGCTGCTGAATTATTTTTGTGTAAGGATGCAAAAAAGCGTGAAGAAATTGCAGAACAAATTATTGCGCTTAACGAAGAAAGAAAAAAACTTTCTGCAGCTGCATGGGAATATGCTCAGATACAAGCTAAGGCTTCTGTTTCCAAATATAATGAAAAATTGTGTGTCGTTATTGACGAACGCATTAACCGTGGGGTAAGTGGCATTTTGGCTGGTAAACTGGTTGCACATTATGATGTTCCGTCTATAGCAGTAACTTTTGTGGGAGACACTGCAATCGGTTCTATGAGAAGTTGTCGTAACCTTGATGCCACAAAGTTTCTTAACATGATGGGAGATATCTTTCTTAATCATGGAGGTCACACTTGTGCAGCTGGTTTTAGTTTTGAACGTAAGCGGCTTGGCGAGTTTGAACAAAAGTTACTACAGCTTTCGCAACTTATAGAACTTAATGATTCAACAGCAGATACCTATAATGTTGATGCAGAAATTCCAGGTGCCTATCTTGAACCAAAACTAATGGAAGTGTCAGAATTTTTTGAACCTACTGGTGAAGGAAACCCTCCTCTTTTGTTTATGGCAAAAAATCTTCCGGTGAACAATGCAAGTGCACTGGGCAAAGGAGAAAAAACGCATCTTAAACTTGAACTGCAAGCCACAAAATGTAAGTGGCCTGCCTTATTCTGGAACAAGGGAGACTTACTGCACAACGGCATAGACAAAAACGATCACGTCGACATTCTTTTTAGAGTTGAAAACAATGTGTTTAACGGAATGAAATCGGTACAAATGGTTCTTACTGATATGCGGAAATGTTAATTTTATGCCGATATAGTAAAAAATAATCTATTCAGGAGAAACAATGAAAACATCTGTAAAAGGCTTTTTAATGATACTTTTTGCTTTCTGCATTTCTGTCTGTGCAATGGCAAAAGAAGCAACGGTAAATGAAGCAGACTATTCTATTAACATTTACTACAATGATGCCGCAGCTCCCGGAGACGCTGTTTTTGTTCGCATGAAGTTCAGTCAGCAAGGAAAGAAAAACAAAGTTTCTAAGGAAGAGTTTACTGCAACAAGCGGACGTCTTGAACTCATTCTTGATGGGAAAGTTATTCGAGCAGCAGATTTTTATGCAATAGATAGTTCTAAAACAACACACACATTGCTTGCAGGAATTCCTCTTTCTTCTTGGTGGACTTCTGAAACAAAGTTTAAGTTAGTTGCAAAATACAATCTGTATGGAAAAACGCAGTTAGAAGTTGAACTTCCCTTTAGCATTGTTGACAAAACTTTTATAAGCGAAACAATACAGCTTGATGCACGCAACACTTCAATTAAGACAGACACTTCAACAGAGCGAATGACTCAAATAGATCGTCTTAATGAAATTTTATACACAACAAACAAGACGGCAATTTATCAGACAAGTGCATATACTCCGCCTACAACTGCAACAAGACGAACTTCTTTCTTTGCAGATAGACGCGTCTATCAGTATACCAATGGAAAATCAAGCACTTCTCTGCACTATGGCATTGACTATGGTGTTCCCACAGGAACAGAAGTTAGAGCTTGTGCAAAAGGAAAAGTTGTTCTTGCTGAAACACGCGTTTCTACTGGTTGGAGTGTTGTTATTGAACATCTGCCTGGTCTGTACAGTCTTTACTACCACATGGATTCTCTTTCTGTAAAAGAAGGAGACATGGTCGAAAGTGGTACTTTAATTGGATTAAGTGGAATGACAGGACTTGCAACAGGTCCACACTTACACTGGGAAATGCGTCTTAATGGAGAAGCAGTAAGCCCTGACTTCTTTACAACAGATTTTACTTTTGCAACACAAGATAAATAATTTAACGAGCTACCGGCATAATGGATGTAGAGCCGTCTTGTAAAAAACGGATTTCATATTCTGTGCCGGGAGTACACACAGAAAGGCTTACGGTATGTATGCTTCTTTGTGAATAAAAGAACGGCAGTAAACGGGCACTTGCATAAAGCGCAATTGCATAATACTGCCGTTTTATATTTTGTCCTGTTCTCTGTCCACACAGCAAACATTCTTTATCATCTAAAAAATAAGAAGCAAGTCTTAATCCGCGGTTTCGTCCAGAAGTATTTGTACAAATGCGATAAGGGAAACAGTAATTTTGCTGATCAAAACTCACTTCTGCATATTCAAGCATAAGTGCATCTGCATTCCAAGAACGCTCAACGTTTGCAATCAATGAACCGTCACGAGCATACAACATAATTCTTCCGCTAACAGTGTCACGATCGTAGCCGTATAATAAAACATGAACCATATCATAAGGTTCAAAGGGCGAAACTAATTGAGAGGCAGCTTTAGCATCTGCATATTTTTTTACAGAAAGAATTGCAGGAACAGCAAGCACAAGGGCGAGAAAAACAAAAATAACTGCTACAATAATCCGTTTTTTCATTTTAAAAGTTCAAGAAACTCCTTTTCTGAAATAACGGGTATACCAAGAGATGCAGCCTTTGCATTTTTAGATGAACCGCTTGAAGTGTCGTTGGTAACTAAGTAAGACAAATCTTTTACCACAGAAGATTTTACGCTTCCTCCGTTTTGTTTAACCAGTTCCTGAGCATCACTTCGCTTCATGGATAGTAATTCTCCAGTAAAACAGAAAGACTTTCCGTTTAGCTTACCCTCGCCTTTTGCAAGCACTTGTTCAATGGTAATTGTTCCAGACGAAACCAAAGAAAGCATTTCTTCTTTATTTTCTTTAAGTCCCTGCACAAAGGTGTGAGCCATAATGTCTGCAAAGCCATGCACAGAAGAAACCTGTTCTTCTGAAAGAGCAAAAAGTTTTTCCAGTGTGTCGTATCCT
Source organism: Treponema sp. (assembly GCA_003455655.1). GTDB lineage: Bacteria > Spirochaetota > Spirochaetia > Treponematales > Treponemataceae > Treponema_D. The sequence continues at coordinate 4,601 of DMQP01000050.1, forward strand.
TCAGAGACCAAAAGTTCAACTAAGGCTTCACCAATACCTTCAATGTCAAAACCGGCAATAAAGCGAACAAGATTTATTTTTCTGCGGGACTGAATGCTTTTATAAACTTTTTCTGCACCGAGCGATTTTTTTTCTTGGGTTTGACTTTTCTGTGTTAAAAAATAAGGAGTCAGTTTTTCTTCGGTAAGTGAATAAATATCTGAAATAGAACGAACTAGTCCATCTGCAAAAAGAGAACGAACTAATGTATCTCCAAAGCCACGAATATCAACAACAGAATCCCACTTTAGAATTTGATGTAGCATGCGCTCGGGACACTGCCTGTTGGGACAGTATAAGCGAGTTCCTTCGTCGACAAGGGGAGTTTTACAGGTAGCACATTCTGTAGGGAAAACAATATCTGAACATTTTTCTGATGAATCATGTGTTGCTGCAATAATTTTTGGAATTATTTCACCACCTTTAACAACAGTAACGGTACTTCCAATTTTAACGCCCAAAGAACGAATGTTATTGGGGTTTGAAAGCGATGCTCGTTTTACTTTTGTTCCGTTAAGAGGCACTGGATCAAAAACCGCAACTGGTGTGTAGGTTGCACCCGACTGACTCCATTCTACCGAACGAACAATACTCTGTGCCTGTTCAAGGGCAAACTTAAAGGCAATTTGGCGATCAGGTCTGTCTCTTAATGCATCGGTATGATTTACCGTCCGCTCTTTTATAACAAGTCCGTCAATGTCATAGTCAAGATTTTTTCTTTCTTGCATAACTTTTTCGCGGTAAGAAATTACTTCTTCTGCAGAATGAGCAATATAGAGAGGAACTGCAGTAAAGCCGCGTTGGGTAAGCCATGCTAATTTTTCTTCTTCGTCTGCATAGGGTTGTTTTCCTTCTGTTGACCAAACATCGTATGCTATTACATCAAGGTATTCACTTCCGTTTCCGTCTTTTCGTTTCATTAAACCGTTTGCGGCATTGCGACAATTTGCTTTGTCAGGAAAATGTTTGTCGTGAACTTGGTGACGCATAATTACTTCGCCACGAACGCCACCTGTAAAAGAATCTCTCTTTGCACCAACATATAAAGCTGTCATAACTCCATGCATTTTTTTCGCATTTTCGGTAATGACATCTCCCGTTGTTCCATCGCCACGAGTAACCGCTTGTACTAAAAGACCATCACGATATTGCAGTTCGAGACTTGCGCCATCAAGTTTGTATTCAACCAAGTATTCAGGATAAACATGTTTTTGAGCCCATGCCATAAACTCTTGGGGGTTAGCTGCTTTTTCCTGGCTTCCCATAGGCATAACATGAGATGCTTTTGCAAAAGAACCGTTATCTGCTCCCACTCTATGCAAAATGGGATTTGCAGGATCAAGACGTTTTAGTTCATCCCACAGAAGATCAAATTCAGCATCAGAGACTTCACTTTCTCCGTTATAATAAGAATCTTGGTAGCGAACAATTAACTGTTCAAGTTCCTGTACGCGAGAAGCCTCAAACAAGTCCATAAAAATTACTCCTGTTCGTCTTTAAGAAAATATAATTCGTAAATACTGCGACCTGCGTCAATGCCTTTTTGTTCAAACTTTGTGCGTGGTCTCCAACTTTCTTTTTGTGCAAAAGCTTCGTAGCGATTGTGCAAACTTTCTGTTTGTGTTAGTTCTTCAAGTGCCAGTTGACCGTATTCTTCCCAGTCTGTTGCAAAATACAAGTAGCCACCGTAAGCCAGTTTTTGTGCCAGCAAATTAGTGTTGGGGCGTTGCATAAGTCGTCTTTTGTGATGTTTTTTCTTAGGCCAAGGGTCTGGGAAAAAGACATGTATACCTTCAAGGGAATTGTCAGGTATCATTGTTTCTAGAACTTCAAGGGCATCGTGTTCGATAATGTAGACATTTTTTAACTGAAGGCGTTTAATTTCTCCCAAGAGTTTTCCTACTCCAGGAACATGAACTTCAAGACCAAGATAATTTATATCTGGATGTTCACTTGCAATTTGAGCTGTTGCGGCTCCCATACCAAAACCAATTTCCAAAACAACGGGGTTTGTGTTTCCAAAAATTTCAGTAAAATTAAGTGTTCTGTGTTCAAAAGGAATACACCATACTTGATTAAGTTCAGTGTAATTGCGCTTTTCATTTTCAGTCATTCTTCCCGCACGAATAACATAGGTTTTAACCGTTCGTCTAAAATTGTCTGCGGAAGGTGGTTCTGTTGTTTCTGACACACTTTGCTCCTTTTTATTTTAATGCAGATTTTCTCTGCTTAACATACACTGTAGTGTTCCCTCGTAACAAGAAAGAACAGTGCGCTTTGTTCGTGCCGTTGCATACTTACTAATGTCAAAATCTTCATCGCCAAAATAAATAAGCACTCCGTCTGAATCGTATAAAGCAGTATAACGAGTAACAGCTGTGCTTTTTAAAAATGTTTCTGCTTGACTTTGCGAAAGAGAAAGCAGTTCTTGTGGATAAGTAACAACAAAAGCTGCAGAGGCAGTTTCAGAAGCGGCATCGGTACAACGACATTCATATTTTCCTATAGGAAGTTCTTGATCTTGCACAGGACAAAAATTGCGGTAACCAGCCCATGACTTTGCATTGCGAGCAGGAATAATTTGTGGAGTGTTTTGAGTCCATGTGTATCCGCTTTCAAGATGTTCAATGCTTACACTTGCAACTCGTTCTGCATCGTAGGTAGGCTGAACAAAAACCGAAAGTGTTACGGAAGGAAGCGAAGTTTCATCTGCATAATCAAAAATAACAGCAGCATCGATTGCAGAAATGCCAGCGCTATTCTGAGCACAGGAAAAAAAAGCTAAGGCCATAAACGCACCCGTCAGTGCAGAAAAAATGAGTTTTGACAGTGACAGAGATGCGTTTTTTTGCATGGCGCTAGAAATTAAATGTAAGGGTAATAACGGTTAGATCACTGGAACTAAACTGGTTAACCAGAGAATCAAATTTAACGTTAACTTTCTTACAGGCATCATCAAGATATGAAAGATAGTACAAACCTAAATCGGTACCTTCTTCGCCTTCTGGCATTTGACGGTAGAAGTCAATAAGGGACTTTTTGTTAAGGTCTGCAGACATCTTGTTTTCAATATTTTCTTTTGCTTCCTGGAAGTCGTCGTCTTTGTTGTAAAGCGTAATTTGCAGTTTACCCTGTGTACCAATTGCAGTAGAACCGCCACCTAATTTCCATGAAAGGAAAACCACTTCATGTTTACGTTTTAATTCCTGAACAATTTTAGAACGAATTTCTGGATCGTAAATAAGTGTGTCAGAATTTTCAATTCCCTGATACAGATGACGCGCTTCTTTTTTCATGTTGGTATTTTCGCAGTTAAGGGCAAGTTCCATAACCATTACCGAAATATATTCAGCAACTTTTGACTTGTCCATGTATTCTGCAAGTTTTGCACGAATGGCGCTTAAAATTTCTCCGAAGCCGTCAGTTTTGTAGAATTTGGTAATGATATACCAGTTCATAAGACTCAGACGGTTAAGGTACTTTTCGGTCATAAGCAAAAAGATGTTGCGCTCTTCAGGAGTGTAGTCTCGGTTAGCCATAATGCCCTTCCACACGGGGTCAAGAATGGTTTGGCGTGCATTCTGAATAGTATTGTTTTTTGTAGAAAGCGCTTGACGCAACTGCTTATCTGACATTTTGGTTCTTTCGTCAATCAACTGTCCTGGGTTTGAACGGTTATGACGACGAACACAATCGCACTGAATAAGAGCATCAAAAATTTGGCGATCAAACTGTTTGTAGAGAATTGAAAAAACAATCAGTTTGGAAAGATCCATAATTTCTTGACGACGAGAAACAAATTCAGGCATGGAAATTTCAATTTTAGAGATGTAATCAACCAGAATCATGTTCTGGACTGAAGAAGGAGAAAAATGCTCCAGAGCAATGCCGTACTCTTCGACATTATCTGCAAGTCTAAATCGTAACAGTTTCTTCTTGTGGCTTATAAAATGAGATGAACCTTCCTCCGTAAGAATTACCTTGAGCGGTAAATCCAATGTAAATTTCTTTTCGGATCCCATATGCCAGCACAACTCCTTTCTTTTATATTATACATCATGTTTTCTATATTGTAAACATGTATACCGTACTTGCAACGGCTAGTTTTATGCTATACAATAATATGCATGACAAGGTTGCGTACCGCACTAGCATTGCTCCTCTTTTTATGCATTCCCCTTAGCTTTTTGAATGGACAAAGTATTGATGGAATTGCACAAACACAAGAACTTGCAGAGCGATTGCATTCTTCAGGATTTGACTTTACCTTGCAGAGTCTTGTCACTGCAGATCAAACAACATTCCCTCAGAATATTATCGTCACAATACCCCCACTTTCTGCACCCCCAAGTGAAATAAAATCAACAGTTTTTGTATTTACCCAAGATTTTGCTTCTTTACATCCAGATTTTATTGATGCATTTCTTGAAAACCTCCAGAAACTCAAATTAAGCGACGAGATTCTTGTTTTATTTTGTGCAGACGAAGCAGATATTGAAGCCGCAGCAAGTACAACTCGCATTGAAGGTTCAGAAGTATACACTTACAACATTGAAGACGAAGATAAAGTCTGTGCCGTTATTTATGAAGAATCGCCTCTAATGCAGGTAATTCCTGGTTCAGATGGAAAGACTGCTCCCTTGTGGTTAAGTCAAGCGGTTATGGAAGCAAGCAAAAATGCTCATTGTTCACCTACCTTTCCTGGAAACCTTATGCTTTTATACAGGCTGTCTCTCTTAGACGGAGGAAAAAGACTGTCGCTTTTTTTGAATGCAGAACTTGCTTCTATTGGCATTTCTGCTCCAGCTGATTCAAAAACAGCAGACTTTCTTGCCCAGACAGCTTTAACCATAAACACAATGAGAAGTGACCAGTGGGACAATCACTACACTGCAGTAAGAGCAGGTGAAGTAACGCTGTGGACAAATGAATTTTTGTTTGTAGTGGGACACATTGTTATTGTTACCTTTATGCTTATTACCCTTGCCTTTTCAAACTTTTCTGATTCCAGTAAAAATGTTGCTTTAAAAAAAGATTTTGCACGTACGTGGTTTACCTTTCCTGCACTGCTTGCCTTACTTTCACTTCTTTTGTTTATGTTCAGTGGAATATGGAGTTGCCTTAAAGACAATCTCTACATCATTGAAGCAAAAGTATTGAGCACACTCTTATGTGCAATGGTTGTACTGTGCATGCAAATACGAATGCGCTGGCGAATTTCTTTTTCTGTTTTGGGATACGCAACTTATATTTTAGCTGCATTCTGTCTTATCTTTTGCAGTTTTGTAGACATAAGTCTTGTTTTTCCTTTCGGAATTCTTTACATCATTACGCTTGTAACAAGAAAAGTAAGAAAACCAAGCTTTCTTATTCTTACATTCCCGCTAATGCTGCTTCCTTTTGCTCCTTACTTTTTGCATATTGTTCAGCATGCACCGACAGAAAATTTGCGTTCAGCAGCCTACACTTCTTTTACTGGAACGGTTCTAACCGCTTTAATGCTTTCGATTCCCCTCACACTCTGGATGCGCATAATTATTGCTTTGAGAGTTCTTGCAAGTGACACTATAAATGCAAACACAAAATCTCTCTTACCATCACGCAAAACATTGATACGAAGTGCTCTTACTGTTGGCATTTCAATTTTAATTGCAAGTCTTTTAGTTATTGTTCCCACCCTACTGTTAAGACCAAAATCTTTTGCTCAGAAAAAAACAAGTCAAGCAGTTATTTATACTGGAGAAAACAAGGGTCGCATTCAACTTTCGTATGAAGAAAGTTCATTTATGGCTATTTCAGCACGACATATAATTGTTCATACAGAGACTCCGGTTTTTAGATACGAAATTTCTGTTAGTTCTTCGCAAGGAATTCCTTTGTATGAAAGCAACTATGAATATGTTCTTGATGAACAAAACCGCGCACAATTTAGACTACCAGACTGGCCGGGAAGCGATATAGAAATTGTTTACTCTACAGACGACGATGCAGACAGCACTATTACACTCGATGCCTATCTTTTGAATGACGATAAAAGTCTTGAACGAATTAGCATTACCTACAATACAGCTCAGGAATAAAAAATGCAAAAAGTGTTTTTTCACATAGACCTTGACGCTTTTTTTGCTTCTGTTGAACAACTCGATCACCCAGAGTACAAAGGAAAACCTGTTATTATTGGAGGAAAACCTGGAGACAGGCGCTGTGTAGTTTCGACAGCATCTTATGAAGCAAGAGCTTTTGGAGTTCATTCTGCAATGCCTTTGGTTACTGCTGTTCAGTTGTGTCCACATGCAATTTTTTTACGCGGCAACATGGAACGCTACCACGAACTGTCACAAAAAGTTATGAACATTTTCCATAACTATTCGCCAGATGTTCGTCAGATGTCAATAGACGAAGCCTTTTTGGATATGACTGGAACAGAACGCTTATTTGGTTCAGCAGAAAATACCGCACAAAAAATTAAGGATGAAGTTTTTAGTCAAACAGGCTTAACCGTAAGTATTGGTGTTGCACAAACGATGTACATTTCAAAAATTGCCTCTGGTTACAAAAAGCCTGATGGTTTGACCCTTATTGCCGCTGGTACAGAAGAAGATTTTATGTGTTCACTTCCACTTGAAAAAGTGTGGGGAGTGGGAACAAAAACACTTGAGCATATTCGTTCAGCCGGAATACGAACAAGTAAACAACTGCATGATCAAAAGTTAAACAATCTGATTGCGCTTTTTGGAAATAACACAGGGACTTTTTTATATGAAGCAATGCGCGGAAACAAAGACATGACTTTTGGCGAAGAAGCAAAAAATCATTCTATAAGTAGTGAAAGCACCTATGAATTTGATTTAACCGATATCTACACAATTGAATCTGCACTTATGCAACTTTCACAAACGGTACTGTGGCGCATGCACGAAGAAAATGTGCGCAGTAGAACAGTTGCTCTAAAAATTCGTTATGAAGATTTTACTACTGTTTCAATTCAAGAAACGCAAGATATTCCCGTTAGAACCGCAGACGATTTATTTGAACGCAGCAAAAAACTCTTTGAAAAAAAATATGAACGAGGCAGAGGCATTCGACTGTTAGGTCTTTCAGTTGAACATGTTGAAAGTAGAGACACTCCCTTTCAGGGGCAACTCTTTGATGACGGAAACACCAAAAAATCTAAAGTAGAAGATGCAATTTTTTCTATGCAGAAAAAAAATCCAGAACTCTCTCTCAGAAAAGCGCGTCTTTTAAATCCAAGCGGTCAGTCTAAGGGTGCAAAGTAACCACTTTCATCGCGACCACTTTTGTTTAGAAGATATGTTTCAACTTCAACAGGTAAATATTTTCTTCCGTACTCTTTGGGAAGAGCAGAAACATACTGCATCTGATACAAACCTGAAGGCAAAGCTGTTATGTCTGCAACAACATCTGAAAGTCCTTGTGGGCGATAGACATAGTAATTTTGTCCGTTTGCATTCTTTGCAATATATTCAACTTCTTCTGGTAATGAACCCTGAGAAAGATTTATGGTGCTAAAAGAAATTGCATTGTTGTTTAGATATGCAGTTAAGTCAGAAAGACCATAACTAGAGAAAGCATTTTGTCCTAAGCCACCGGCGGTTAGATAAATTACACCTCGCTTTTTTTCTCCGTTAATTGTTTCATTTACTGCAAGACGAATGGCTCTATCTAAGATGGGATCTTCTGAGTAAGGAACAGACGAGAGCATAGAAGCGGTAAACTTTTGTGCTTTTGAAGCATTACCCTCATACACTTTTACAGGAATGTCTCCTGCAGCAATAATCTGAAGGTTAGCTTGTTCATTCATACTTGAAGCAATTTCTCGTACGGCAGATTGGAGCGGTTCAATAAAATGAGCCATATCTACATTGCGGTCTATGATGAGTGTTATATCTGCGTAGTCATTATTATCTGCGGCACCCAAGAGTTGGAATTCAGCAACAGCTCTTTTATTTTCAGTAACAAAAAAGTTCGTTTGATTTAGACCAACAATTTGCTGTCGGTGTCGATTTTCTACGCGAACTTCCAAAATGACTGTAGGAAAGTTATCTGCAATGACTCGTTCAATCTGAACAAAGTAGCCTCCAACAACTTCTGTTAGATTTGCCATAATGTAAATTTCGTTTGCTTTAAAATCGGTAACAATTATATTTCCATTACGGTCGGGAACAGCGCTCGTTATTTGAGTCTTACCGTTTCCTGTTTTTGCATTTTCATAAGTAGCTCCTGTAAGAGAATCTACAGTAACAACTCTGTTTCGATCGGTAAGTATAATGTACTGGCCCCAAGTCTTCATGCTTTCTGGACGAGAGAATGTATGGTCGGGAACAAGCTGACCGTGATAGTTCCCTGCGCGATCAAATTCATAAATTGAACCACTGATGCTGTCTGCAACAAAAATTCTGTCGTCTATAATTGCAATGCCTGTAGGAGATTTAAATCCGGGGAAGAAACCATCAGGCTGACCAAAATGCAACAAACCGTTTCCATCGGGATCAAAAACAACAACGCGAGCATTTCCAAAATCGGTAACATATATATTTCCAAAACTATCAAGGGCAAGATACTGAGGACCAATTAATTCCCCTTCGCCACGACCTTTTTTACCGATTGTCTTTATAAAAAATCCATCTTCGTTTAAAAGGCACAGACGGTCACCAGAACATTCAGACACAAGCAAATTGCCGTCACTTAAACGAACTATATCCATAGGTCTGTCTAAACCATTTACCGGGCCGCCCGATCTTCGAATTACTTCACCATTTACATTAAAACGCAAGAGTTCATTAGAACCATAGGCCACAACCCAAATAGAGCCATCATCGTTAGGCAAAACAGAAATGGGCTGACTGTAGATAAGTGTATTTCCGTTTACATGAGAAAAAGAACCTGATTCTGTGTAACGCTGAGATGCACCATAGACTGTTCCATTAGCACGACGCTCGCTTACAATTTCGATTTTGTTTTGAAGCAACAGTCCACCGTAACCAAGTTCTTGAGCAAAGTTCCACTGTTGGAGAGCTGTTCCTTCAAGACCTGCTCTATAATAAGCTTTACCTAACCAGTCAAGAATAAGTGTTTCTCCAGGAAGATATGAAAGGGCGCGTTCAAACGAAAGAATACTGTCCATGAATGCACCGCGATAGTAACTTTGTACACCACGACGGAATTCTTCTTCTGCAAAACCCGCATTTGCAGAACGAGTCATTGCATTTTCCTGACTAACTGTATCTTCAAGATTTATTTGTGCAAAGGGTTCTACTGCTGCAAAAACAGAGATAGCAAGCAGTGCAACAAAAGCAAGTTGTTTTTTCATTCTTCTACCCTCTGTGCAAGACTTAAATGTTCTGCAATGGTGTGATTCGATGCATCACGTTCCAGCGCTTTTTCCAAAAACTTTCGTGCTTCTGCATACAGTCCCATCTTAAAGTAGACCCAACCCAAACTGTCAAGACAAGCAGCACTTTCGGGTTCACGGTCAAGAGCTCTTTTGCAATAACTTAGTGCTTGTGTTAAATCTTTATTTTGTTCTGCAAGAATATAGCCCATACCGTTTAATGCGGTTGGATTATTTGAATCTGCATCAAGTGCTTTTTCGTAGTAAGAAAGACTTTGGGCACTGTCATTTTGTTCCCAAGCAATATAAGCAAGGGAAGCATACACTGATGAAGGACGATAGCCAATTTCCAGCAGTTTACCTAATTCAAATTCTGCAAGCTTTTTTCGTCCACTCAAACAGTAAATAACAGCAAGCAAATAGCGACACTGTAAAAGTCGTTCTGCTTCTTTTTTGTGAGAAGAAGAGTTATCTCCAGAGGCGGTAACTACTTGTTCAAGATACAAAAGCGCATCATCGTAGCGTTTTAATTTTGCATAGCACAAGCCAATGTAATAAGCCAGTTCAACATCATCGATATCATCATCTTCAGGAAGAGAAAGAAAAAAAGAAAGTGCCGCGGAAAATTTTCCGTGATTGTATAAAGCGATTCCCTCGTTTAAGGCGTTTTGTCCTGCCATGTCCCACCCCACTGTTCCTTAAAAGAAACGGTCATATCGCACTCAGGAAAAGCCCTGATGCACGAAATTGCAATATATCCTTTATCGACTAGCGCATGATCGTCATTTCCGTCACCGCCAGCTTTTCTTGTTCCATCGTTAACGGGAATATATTCTACAAACATTTTTCCGTCATCTTGCTTGGTTAACTGTATTGTATTGTCATACGAAAGCTTTGACAAGGTAGCATAGCGGACTCCCCTGTATGGTCCTGTGGGAAGCGCATTTACATTTACAAAGCGTTCAGCATTACCAGAAAGCTCAATGAGACTTTCTATATTGTCTGAAGCAAACTGTGCAAGTTGCCGGTATGAACACGAACAGTCTTTAAAGTCAGCAGGACGAGCAACACTGAGCGCTATTGCAGGAAGACCTTGAATGCAAGCTTCTCTGGCAGCACCGCAAGTTCCTGAATACAAAATGTCTGTTCCCAAATTACTGCCACTGTTAATGCCAGAAATAACAACATGGGGTCTTTGCGGAAAAAGACCACACCTCAGTGCTTCTACCACACAGTCAACGGGCGTGCCATCAATTTGAAAACGAAATTGCTCTCGTTCAAGTACTTCGTGTTTTTTACGAATTGAAATGCTGCTTGACGTTGCAGACTGATTGCTTTTTGGTGCGGCAATATATACCGTATGCTTTTGAGCAAAAACCTGTGCAAGCGTCTGTATTCCCGGTGAATCAAAACCGTCGTCATTAGTCAGCAAAACAATCACAATAGCTTTACTCCCGCAGCGGGTTTAACTTCGTGGCAGGAAGCCGCAAAGCCAAAGATTCTTTCGTAGTCGTTTAACTTTTCTTTGTACTTTTCAAGATCTGAAGTTCGTAAAATACTGTAAGTACAACGACCAAAGCCCTTACCGGTAATGCGACCACAGTTAACGGGTGTACGAAGGTCATCTGGGTTTTCGTCAAGTTCTTGAACACGTTTTAAAAGCCAGTCAATTTCTGGACAAGAAATGTCATACAAATCGCGCATACTTTTGTGACTTGCTATAACTGCTCTTGCAAAGGAGGCAAAATCTGCTTTACGAAGTGCAGCTTCTGCTTCAAGAACATTTTTGTGTTCATTCATCATACAAATAAGGCGGCGTCTTGTGTCTTCATTTACAACTGAAAGCACTTCGTTAACTTCACCTTTGTTTTCTTCGTAGTGCCAGCCACCGTAAACATTTGAGCGGCGTTCTTTTAGTTCACCTAAGAGAAGAACATTTTCTGGTTGCTGTAAAGACACTTCATTCCAAGTAACAATACGGGGAACTCGTGCGTCAGTTAGCACAATAGTCTTTCCCTTAAAGGGGAATGGAATAATGTCACAAGTTCCCTTTGCATGATCGGTTAAAACTAGAGAATTACGCTTTGAATAGATTGCGGTAAAATTATCTGCCTTGTAGTTTTCAATTTGAAGGAAAAGACGGTTAGCTCTGTCTATAACTTGCAGAATCTGCTGTTCATTGCACTTAAATTTGTGTAAATCTCTTACTGCCCATGCCATGGCAACTTTCATTGCAGTTGTAATTCCAAAACCAGCAGAGGGTAAAATTTCAGAGTAGATGGTAACATTCATACCCTTACATTCAAAACCACCACTGTTAAAACCATAGACAATAGCTTTAAGTGCGTTTGCCCACTTATCTTCTTTTTTGAGTTTTAAAGACGGAACACTTGCCCTTTTGCGTTCATTCATCTGAACAAAATAAAATCTGACATTTGAATCACTGCGACCAGACAAGGCAACATAGACAGGCAAATCTACTGCCATGGAAAGTGTTTTATCTTTGAAGAACCAAGAATGTTCCCCTATTAAATGAAATCGACCTGGAGCCTGAGCAATAACATCAGGCTTTTGTCCATACTCCTGCTTATGGGCACTTATTACCGCATCCATAAATTCCCTTCCGTAACTATTGCAATTTTTAATATAAATATATAGAGTAATAATACAATGATTCGCATTATTTTACAAGTTTTTTGTGCAATCTTTTCTGGATTTATGGAGGCTTTTTCCATTTCCAACGAAATTTTGCCCTTTGGAAGCCCTTTACTGGCACTTTTTTCCCTCGTTCCATTGTATACTGCCACATTTAAGGTTAAATCAACAAAAGAAGCTTTTGGGCTTTGGTTTTTACAGGCACTGACTGTTCATTTGGTTTCAAGTTGGTGGCTTGCTAATTTCCACGATTTTGCAATTTTTACCTTAGGCGCAAGTGCTTTAGCAACTGCCTTTATGGCTGGCCTTTGCGGAACTATTGTCTATATTGTTCCCTTGTATACAAAAAAAAGTTTTGTTCTTGAAGAAAATGGCGGAAAACATGTCTTTGCTCCCTTTATGCGCATTTTGTGGTTTACCGCTTGCTATCTCTTTTGGGAATGGTGTAAATCAGTTGATTTTCTAGGCTATCCCTGGGGAACATTAAGCATGGCGGCCTACAGTTGGAAGATTATTACTCAAATTGCTGACATTACTGGCGTATGGGGCATTTCTTTTTTGTTCTGCATGACCAGCGCCCTTACCGGAGAAGGCATTCGTCTCTTAGGTCAAAAAAGGCAACCCTCTGTTCAAAGTGTTAGAGGCTATGTCAATGTTGCAAAAGGTTTGTGCCTTCTTTTTTCTTTAACAGTCGTCTATGGATGTGTTCAGTATTTAATTCCGCGCACAGAAGAAAAAAACATTCAAACGGTTCTTGTTCAGCAAAACTGTGACACTTGGGTTACCGGAGAAAGAGAAGCTGTCCGTGTTTCAAAAGAACTTACAGAAAATACGCTTGTAGACATGAGAAACAATGGTATTGAACCAGATTTAGTTTTATGGAGTGAAGGTATTCTTCAGTTACCCTTCCCCGACTATCGCTTTGTCTACAGTGCAGAAAATGAAGCAGAAGAAAGTCTTTCTGGTTTTATTAATCGCATGGGAGTTCCCTTTGTTATAGGCGGAACGGTTGATGTAAACCCTTACAAATTTCATTACACTAACGGAGCGCTCTTTTTTGATGCAGGTGGAAATTTCTGTGGCTTTTATTCAAAAATGCATTTAGTTCCCTTTGCTGAAGAAATTCCTTATGAAGACAATCCTCTTATGAAAGCCTTCATGGAAAATGTTGTTAACATGCCCAGTGGATGGCGTAAGGGAAATCAGTTTGTGCTCTTTACTGTTCCCATTCAAAAAAACAATCAGTATGGAACACCGCTTGAGTATCGTCCAGAAAAAGTAGCCCGAATTACCCTTGATGAAAACAGACTTTCTGATTGGGACGAAAGAGAATACTTTATTCATAACACCGCAAAAAATCCAGATGCTCATGTTTCATTTTCTGTTCCCATCTGTTTTGAAGATGCTTTCAATGATGTGTGCCGAACCTTTCATCTTTTGGGAAGCGAAGTGTTTATGAACATTACAAACGATGCATGGTCTGCTTCTCGTTCTGCAGAATATCAGCATTTTATTGCAGCAAGTTATCGTGCTATTGAATACCGCACCACTTTAGTTCGTTGCGCAAACAGTGGCTATTCTGTTGTAGTAAATCCAGCAGGAAAAATTATTCAAGACTTACCCCTCTTTGAAACAGTTGCAATGTCTGTTTCTGTTCCCATTTACAAACACACAAACACTATTTACGCATGTTTGGGAGACTGGTTTATTTACACTATCATAGTCTTTATTGCTCTGGTTATTTTAATTCTCTTTATCTTCCGCATTAAGCCTGAGTGCAAAGGATTTATAAAGCATGTCTTTAGTCCAAGGGTTATTATTTACACAGAAGAAAAAGCAGAAAGCTCTCTTGCAAAAGAAAGTGTTGTCAAAAAAGTGACGGTAAAAAAAGCAACAAAGAAAGTTCCTTCTCAAAAAGAGGCGGTAAAAACGATTGCTAAAAAAACATCTGCAAAAAAAAGTGAACCGAAGAAAAGTTCTGTAAAAAAGCAAAGCGTCACAAAAACAAAAACTAAGCAAACGACACCTAAAAAAAATACAATGAAGAAAACAAAAACAAAAACCACAAGGAGTTCATCAAAATGAAAACAACAACTCAACTTACCGCTGTACGCAGTGCCTTCACTGCTCTCTTTGCCGCACTTATTTGTGTTGGCTGTGTAGTTTCAATTCCCGTTCCGGGAACAACCGTTCCTATTGCAGTACAAAATCTGTTTGCAATTCTTGCAGGTCTTATTTTAGGAGGCATACAAGGTGCTGGTGCTGTAGGACTTTTTATAGTCTTAGGAGGAATTGGTATTCCTGTTTTCTCTGGAGCAAGAGGAGGCTTTGGCGTTTTATTTGGACCTACAGGCGGATACATCTGGGGTTACTTTTTTGGCGCTTTAGTAGCAGGTCTTATTGTAGGAAAGCCCAGTATTCAGGAAAAGAAATTTAAACTTTCTATGTGGATTAAAATTGCAGTTGCATCGTTCATAGGCTTTCTTATTGTCTATGTACCTGGTATTCCTTGGTTTATGTTCCAGATGGCAAAAAAAGGTTCTCCAGTAACATTCCAAAAAGCACTAGCCCTTACCTTTACTCCTTACATTGCAGGCGATCTCTTAAAATGGTTTGTTTCTATTCCCCTTGCAGCAGTACTTCGTCCCATTGCCGCTCGTTTCCTCTACCCAGCAGATGAAAAAGAAGAAGCAGAACTTATTGAACAATTAAAAAAATCAAAAGAACATGAAAGCAATAGAAGTTAAAAACCTTTACAAAGTTTTTTCTTCTCTTGTTCAAGGTCAGGCTCCTGTTGTCGCACTGGATGACGTTTCTCTTTCCATAGAGGAAGGAAGTCTTACGGTAATAGGTGGTGCAAATGGAAGTGGCAAAAGTGTTCTTATGAGCATTATTGCCGCTTTACAAAAACCTTCAGACGGAACTTGCACCAGTCTTTCTAAACCTGGCCTTGTATTTCAAGATGCTGCTTCTCAGATTTTAGGCGACACTCCACGAGATGACATTGCAGTAGGTCCAAGAAACCAAAAGGTTAACAAAAAAGAAATTCCTCTCATTGTTGAAAAAGCACTTGCCCAAACAAATTTAAGTGAAAAGGCAGACTGGCCAGCGCTCTTTCTTTCAGGTGGAGAAAAAAGACGGCTTGCGGTTGCTTCGATTCTTGCAATGCAAAAAGACATCATTATTTTTGATGAACCTTATGCAA
>DMQP01000004.1:0-806 GCA_003455655.1 Treponema sp.
GCGACACTGATGCAGTTGATTCTCCCTACAATAAAAAACTGAACAAGTTCCGCTGGTGTGCAATCCAGGTGCAGGGTGTAACTGGCTGTACATTTACCACACAGAAATCACATCATGATTTGTATGTTGGCATTCATGCAAATGACGAAGTCTCTGATTCTGAAATCCGTAAGTCAGCATATATCATCAACACAAGTAAATTCGGCAGATCGTTCAGCGACAAAATCCGTTTTATAAGCGAGACAGATGACGAAGACTGTGTGTTTTTTATTTACGCATCAGATGATGAAAAGGGCCCGTGGAAACTGGTTGGAACTGCACTTCTAAAAGAGTTTAATGATAAAGACTTTATGGATACTCCGTATGCTTCGGTCTGTTCATTCAAATATCTTGCAATTATAAACCAGCAGGGTAAATCGTATACCTATGAAACAAGCGTAGCCTGGAGCGACCTGATTATAACAGTAAAATAAAAAGCTGAAATCTGATTACGCGCTTCTTCCCAAAGCAAAAGCTTTTTTGTTGAGTTCAAGAAATTTTGCAGGAACACAAGCTTCAAGCGAAGAAAGCCATGCAGACTCGGGTATGTCAAAACTGGTGGAAAGGCGGCCTAACAAAACAATGTTGACTGCCTTTGCACTTCCTGCTTCCTGTGCAAGAGACAGACAGTCCAAAGCATCTACTTTTACACCCTTTGCTTTTAGTTTGTTTTCTATGTCTTCGGGGTAAGTTGCACTTCCTGTTATGACGGGCATGGGTTCAATGCGTTGTGTGTTAGTAACAATTTTTCCCTCTTGTTTTAAGTA
>DMQP01000004.1:909-13328 GCA_003455655.1 Treponema sp.
TCTCCTTGTTCAATAATAGGAGAATAAACACTATCGCCAAAGCGAATGTATGTTACTACACTTCCTCCGCGCTGACTCATTCCGTGAACTTCACTTACTTTTACATCGTATCCCTGAGACAGCAACAGATTGCCTAATACTTTGCTTGCTAAAAGAGAACCTTGTCCACCGACGCCTACGATCATGATGTTTGTTGTCTGCATGTTTTGCCTCTTCCTTTAGTTTTGTGGTAGCGCATTTACTTTGCACAACTGTGCACATACGCCACAACCGATACACTGTGTTGCATCAATATGTGCTTTTTTATTTGCCACACTGATTGCGGGGCAACCTATTTTCATACATGCTTTACAGCCAATGCATTTTGTTTCATCAACAGAAAGAGGTGCTTTGTGTTTTACATTTTTTAACAGAGCACAGGGTCTTCGCGAAATAATAACACTTGGTTCATCTGCAGCAAGTTCTTCACGAACAGCGGTGTCAGTTGCGCTTAAGTCGTAAGGGTCAACAACTCTAACATGATGAACTCCCATAGCTTTGCACAGTGCTTCTAAATCAATTTTTGCGGCAGGGTCACCTTTAATGTTGTAACCTGTTGTTGGGTTATGCTGATGTCCTGTCATGCCAGTAATAGAGTTGTCCAAAATAATAACAGTTGATGCGCTGTTGTTGTAGACAATGTCTGCAAGTCCTGTCATGCCTGAGTGAACAAAAGTAGAGTCGCCAATAACGCCAACCGTTTTGTGTTCTGCATCTTTACCGCGAGCTTTATTGAATCCGTGCATTCCAGAAAGAGATGCTCCCATGCAGACGTTTAAGTCCATTGCATTAAGTGGAGCAAAGGCACCTAAAGTATAACAGCCAATGTCACCGTAAACCATGCATTTGTTTTTACTGAGTGCGTAGAAAAGTCCTCTGTGTGGACAACCTGCACACATAACAGGCGGTCGTGGAGGAATTGTGTCGCTGAGTGCAAGTGTTGGTTTTTGTGGTAAAGAAAGTGCTTCTTCAATTATGCGCTGAGAAAATTCTCCTACCATGGGGAAGAGCGATTTACCTTCAACGCTAATGCCCAAAGTTTTGCAGTGAGTTTCAATAATGGGGTCAAGTTCTTCAACAACAATGACACGCTTAACTGACTGAGCAAATGTTTTTATTTTTTCTTGTGGAAGCGGATGAATCATGCCTAACTTTAAGACAGGATGTTTGTTACCAAAAATTTCTTTTACATATTGATAACTGGTACTGCTGGTTATAAAGCCCATGCTCTTATCTGTTCCATCGTCAATACGGTTGAGTTCTGAAGTTTCTGCAAAAGCAATTAAATCTTTTGTGCGCTGTTCAACTTTTATGTGAGCTTTGCGAGCTTGTGCAGGAAGCATGACACGATTTTGATCTTTAACATATTCTCTTAAAGGAATGTCTGTTCGCTCTTGGGTGTTAACAATGCTTTGCGAATGACAAATTCTCATGCACATACGTAAAAACACAGGAGTATGAAATTGTTCACTTAGTTCAAATGCTTTTTTTGTAAACACACGAGCTTCTTCAGAATCTGATGGTTCTAGCATGGGAACTTTTGCTGCTATGGCATAGTGTCGACTGTCTTGTTCATTTTGAGAAGAATGCATGCCAGGATCATCTGCAACACAAATAACTAATCCTGAATCAACTCCAATATATGAAATGCTAAACAAAGGATCTGCTGCAACATTTAAACCAACATGTTTCATACAACATGCTGCACGCGCACCACCAAGACTTGCTCCGTGTGCTGCTTCAAGCGCAACTTTTTCGTTGGGAGCCCATTCGCAATATATGTCATTGTATTTAACTGCTTCTTCAGTAATTTCTGTGCTTGGTGTTCCCGGATAACTTGAAACAACCCGGCATCCTGCTTCATACATTCCGCGCGCAACTGCTTTGTTGCCTATCATCAGTTCTTTCATGGTAATTTCAGTATATACCACACCCCTTTTTTATGCTATACTTCACGTATGGAAACATTACAGACAACAATCTCTTTTGACGATTTAGATTTACTAACGACGGTTTTAGAAGGCTTTACACAAAGTCTTGATTCTGATGACGAAGATAGACCTGCTATTGAAGCATTATTGCAAAATCTTTCTGACTTTTGCGATAAAGTTGAGTCAATGAGTGAGTATGTTACTGGTAGCGACTGGCCTGAAGCTTTACCGCTTACCATAAGTTGTGACACTGCACAATTCAAGCATAACAGTTAAACAGTAGGGAGTGTAGTATGGTAACCAACGACAAAGGTATTGTTTCATTCAAACACAAAATCATGGAAGAAGTATGTCGTCTTGCGTGGGAAGGCAAACTCAATGATGAAGGAAAAGAAAAATTAATATACAGCATGGTTCCTGGACCAAAGTCAAACTACTGCTGTATCTACAAAGAGCGAGAAATTGTTAAACAGCGAATTCATCTTGCTTGTGCAGAATGTCCTTCAGATAAAGAACCCAGTGATTGTGTTGTTCAAGTTATAAATGCCGCATGTGATGACTGTCCTATTTCTGCATATTCAGTAACAGACAGTTGCCGTTTTTGTATGGGTCGTCCTTGCCAGAATTCTTGTCGTTTTGGAGCCATTGGTCCTGGTGAATTCCGTATGCACATTGAAGCTGACAAATGTAAAGAGTGTGGTATGTGTGCAAAAGCATGTCCTTATGGAGCTATTGTTCACTTGGAACGTCCTTGTAAAAAAGCATGCCCTGTTGGAGCTATTACTTATGATGAATACGGAATTTGTCGCATAAATGAAGAACGCTGTGTTCAGTGTGGTCATTGTATTCACAGTTGTCCTTTTGGAGCAATTGGTTCAAAAACATATTTAGTGCATATTATCAACGACATTCTTGCGGGAAAAGAAGTTATTGCTATGTGTGCCCCTGCAACAGAAGGTCAGTTTGGCGACAACATTGGAATGGCTGCGGTAAAGCATGCACTTAAAAAACTTGGTTTTGCCGATATGGTGGAAGTTGGTCTTGGTGGAGATATGACTGCCGCTTACGAATCGCTTGAATGGGCAGATGCTTATGTTGAAGGCAGAAAGATGACCACTTCTTGCTGTCCTGCTTTTATTGACATGTTAAGAAAGCACTTCCCCGATGTATTTGAAAATAACAAGTCTTCAACGGTTTCGCCCATGTGTGCTATTTCGCGTTACTTAAAGTTGACTCATCCCGGATGTGTGACTGTTTTTGTTGGTCCCTGTATTGCAAAAAAAGCAGAAGCAAATGATGAGTCTATTCCTGACAATGCAGATTATGTAGTAACGTACGGTGAACTTCGTGCACTAATGCGTTCGAAGGGAGTTGAGTTTGAACCTGTCGATGAAACATATCAAGAAGCATCTGTGTGGGGTAAACGCTTTGCAACAAGTGGCGGTGTTGCCGATGCCGTTATGGAATGTATGAAAGAGCGCGGAATTGATACTTCCGAAATAAAACTCTTGCGTTGTGCTGGTGGCATGGAATGTAAAAAAGCAGTTGCTCAAATAAAGTTAGGCACTCTGCAAGAAGATTTTGTTGAAGGAATGATTTGTTCTGGTGGATGTGTTGGTGGACCTTCTAAACATAAGACAGAAACAGAAATATCTCGTGCGCGGGAATCATTACTTGAAAAAGCAGATAAGCGAACGGTATTGGAAAACTTAAAGTTCTATCCCATGGATAAGTTCTCTATGTATCGTGATGGAAAACTTACCCCGGAACAGCGTTTTTAGTTTTCGTTTTCGTATTCAACAAGGTGCTCTTTGCCGTACATTTTGCGTAAAAGCGGTTTTTCGATTTTACCAGTTGCATTGCGGGGCACTTTGGCGAAAATAACTTTACGAGGGCGTTTGTATCGGGGTAGATCCAAACAGAATTCATTGAATTCTTCTTCTGTACAAGTCATGCCTTCTTTTATGTCAACGATTGCACCAGCAATTTCACCTTGGCGTTTGTCGGGAAGTCCAATAACTGCGACATCGTTTACTTTGTCAAACTTACGAATAAAGTTTTCTATTTCAACAGGGTACAGATTTTCTCCACCAGAAACAATAACATCTTTTTTTCGGTCAACAAGGAAAATAAAACCATCTTCATCTTGTCGGGCAACATCTCCGGTATAGAGCCAGCCGTCTTTAAGCACTTCTGCAGTAGCTTCAGGGTTGTTGTAATAACATTCCATTACGCCAGGCCCGCGGACACACAGTTCACCTGCTTGACCTTGAGTAACAGCTTTGTCATCTGAGTCAACAATTTTACATTCCCAACCGTAACCAGGAACACCAATAGCACCAACTTTGTGAATATTTTCAACACCCAAATGAACACATCCTGGACCAATAGATTCTGAAAGTCCGTAGTTAGTGTCGTACTGATGGTTCGGAAAATAGTCGCGCCAGTGTTTTATAAGACTAGGAGGAACTGGTTGTGCACCAATGTGCATTAAACGCCACTGGGAAAGTTGATAGTCTTCGCATTTTAATTCTCCGCTGTCGAGAGCATTGAGAATATCTTGTGCCCAGGGAACAAGCAGCCACACAATAGTACAATGTTCACGGCTTACGGCATCAAAAATATACTGAGGTTTTGTTCCACGCAGTAAGACAGCACGACTTGCAGCTACAAGGCTTCCCATCCAGTGCATTTTTGCTCCTGTGTGATACAGTGGCGGTATGCACAAAAAGCAGTCGTCTCTTCCTGTGGAGTGATGTTTTTGTTCAACTGCTGCTGCATGCATTAAACTTCTGTGCTTATGTAAAATAGCTTTGGGAAAGCCTGTTGTTCCCGAAGAAAAATAAATGGCAGCTAAATCGTCATCAGTAAGGGGAATTTTGGGTGCGGAACTTGGACAGTCAGCAACCAGTTCGCGGTAACTTTCTGCAAAAGTGGGGCAGTTTTCGCCAACATAAATGAGCAAGCGGTGTTGTCCCAGTTTGTCTGCAATGGCTTCAATACGACCAATAAATTCTGGTCCAAACAAAAGCATATCTACTTGAGCAAGGTCAGCACAGTAGAGAATTTCATCTGAAGTATAGCGAAAGTTAAAGGGAACAGCGAGTGCTCCTGTTTTTAGAATACCAAAGTAAATGGGAAGCCACTCCAAACAGTTCATCATAAGAATGGCAACTTTATCTCCTTTTTTAATTCCGCGGGCAATAAGCATGTTTGCAAGACGGTTTGCTTTTTCGTCAAAAACGCGCCAAGTTATTTCACGGCGGTAAGGTTCATCACCAGTTGGTTGAATAAGAGAGTATTCTTTCCAAGTCATGCGACGGGTTTCTTTTTGTTCAGGATTCAGTTCTATAAGGGCGGTTTCTTCACCATACTGACTGGCATTCCGCTCAAGATATTGGGTAATAGGCATACAGTTAGTATACGGCAAGAAATGGTTGAGTGCAAGCAAAATCTACTGTAACTAAAAGTCAATTTCTTTGTCTTATGTATAGAAGTTTTGTATACTATGGAAAAGGAATATATGAGTATGAATACAGTTTCTCGTTCAGCAATGGCTCTGATAGCAGCAGCTCTGTTTGGTTCTTGTACTTCTGTTTCTACTGGCGAAAGAACTGCCAGTAAGGTTAACGGTGGCTCTTCTGCACAGAACGGTCAGTTTTATGTTCAGACTGTTTTTCCTCAGGGGGAACTTTCATCTGAAGCAGTTTTTCCTTCCATTCAGATTCAATTTTCCGAACCTGTTGTTGCTCTGAAAAAGTTGGGGCAACCTTCAAACACAAGTGACGCAGTAACTATAACTCCTGCAGTAAACGGTGTATTCCGTTGGTATGGAACAAGTCTACTTAGTTTTGATTGTTCAGACAAACTTATTCCCCAAAAAGAATATACAATTCGCATAAATAAAAATCTTACGAGCATAAACGGAAATGAAATTTCTGGACAGCTTGAATATACCTTCCGAACACAAGAGCTTGCTTTGCGTTCTATTCAACCAGGATACACTGAACAAAAACAAGCAAACCGTTACCTCGATGCACAAGATATTCTTCCGGAATATGCAAAAGACATAGCAGTAACTTTTGGAAATAAAGTAAAAGGTGAAGTAGTAAGTAAGTATCTTTCTGTTGTGGAAGAAAAGACAAAAAAGACACATGCTTTTACTTTTGAACAAATTGATGAAAAAACACTTTTGCTTCATGTAACAGACACATTCCCTCGTAACTGTGAAGTCAATGTCGTTCTTGCTAAAGGTGCAATTCCTGATGTTGATTGTATTGCAACTTCATCAGAACAAAAAAAATCTTTCCATACGCTTAAACCTTTTAAAAATACTTACACCAGCGGAACATCAACACTGAGCATTTCATTTAATCATCGCATCAAAGAAGGAACAGAAAGTCAAATATATAATGCACTTACTTTTAATCCTTCAATGGAAGTGACAGTAGAAAATGTAGAAATACATGGTAACACTCTTTTTGTTCGGAATCTTCCTGTAAGTTATGGAGATGAATATTCGGTAAAACTTGCTGCAAAAACAGTATGTGACATATACGATCAAGTGTGTGAAGACGAAGTGACATATTCAGTAACTGTTCCCGATGCAGACAGTTATGCTTCTTTCCGAGACGGAACTTTTGTTGTTCTTGAAAGTCAGTTTGAACCAAAGCGTGCATTTGAATTTCAAAACATTACAGACGGTTCTTCGTATACACTTACTGCAATAAGCGGTGTAACAGATTCTTACAAAAACAAGAAGAGTCAAACCTTTAAGATTGAAACAACAGAAGAAACAAAAAATAAAAGAGTTATTCAAACTGTTTCTCTCAAAGACTTTTTGGAACAAACAGGAAGTTCATATAGAGGTGCTGTTAAATTCGAAAGTACAGCATTTTTTGTTCCTTTCGATGGAGCAAAAAAATCAGAACGGAATTACGAACTTTCATACATTCAAGTAACAGACTTAGGTGTAAACATTCGACATTCGTGGAACAGCACAGCAGTTATGGTAACAAGTCTTTCAAAGGGAAATGCTGTTGACAATGCACTTGTTACTGTTTACAAAGCAAATCCAGAACATGCATACAATGTTAGAAACGAAAACATGCTTTTGGGAAAAGGAACAAAAGTTACCCAAGCACGCACTGACAAAACAGGTCTTGCAACTCTTACCTTTGATGACAGTTCTGTTGACAAAGTGTCTTACTACATTGAAGTTAGAACAGCAGACGACAGACTTGTTATTCCACTTGATTCGGTTTATGTTCAGGGAAGAAATATAACAAAAATTTTCTCTGATCGAAAGTTGTATAGACCTGGCGAAGAACTTTCTGTAAAAGTAATTGACCGCTTGTTGAGCATAGGCGGAGAATATGCTACATACACTGGTTCTTACGAATTGAACTTAGTTGATAACGCATGGAATTCAAAACGCAAAGTGTATGCAACAAAAACAGGAACTACAAGTGCCCAGGGAACAACAGCTGTTGACTGGACTTTACCGCAAGATCTTACTCCAGGAACATATTATGTTGAATACAAACGCACAGATGGTTCAAATTACAAATGTTATGAAGACATTATGATTCAGTATTTTGAGCGAGTTCGTTTTTCTGCAAGTGCAAGTCTTACCCCAATTGTGTATATTCGGGGCGACACCCTTACTGCAGAAGTAAGTGCAAGTTATTTAGGTGGAGGTTCTCTTTCTGGGGGAACAGTACACGCTGACTGGACTCGCTACAAAACATCTTTTACCCCTGCAGGACAAGAGTTGGAGCAATATACATTTGGTCCTTTACTGTATGATTGGTTCTGGCGTAAGGGAGAAGATGCAGAAGAAAGTTTTTATGAACAGTCAGACGAAATGTTAAGTGCAGAAGGTAAAGCTCATCTTTCTGTTACATCCGGAAGTGAAAGTGCAGAAGGAGCTCCATACTTTTATAACCTCGAAGCACAGGTAACAGATGCTGGTAACCAAATGATTGCTTCTCGTGCAGGAACAATTGTACATCCTGCTTTGTTCTACATAGGTGTAAGTAATGCGGTAAACATTAAAGGTTTTGCAAAAAAAGGTGACAAGCTTACATTCAATTATGTGTTTGCAACTCCAGAAGGAAAGGCTGTTTCACTTTCTGCTCTTTCTAAAGAAAAAACACTTACTTGGTCACTGCAACGAAAAGAGTGGCAAGAAGTTCCTTACATAGATGAATACGGTTACGAACAGTTTAAGTGGGAAGAAAAAACAGTTGTAGAACAAGAACAGACACTTACGGTAAAAGATACTGCTAAGACAAGTTCAGTTACTCTTACACCAAAAGAAGCGGGTCGTTATCTTTTAGTAATGCAAACAAGCGACAGTCGTGGAAATGTTGTAAAAACAGAACGCTCATTCTATGTTTCTGGTGCTGACAATGTGTGGTGGCGCAATGACAATGAAGGTCACGAAATTACACTTGAAGCAGATAAAGAAGAATATGTTCCAGGTGAAACAGCAAACATTGCATTGAATAGTACACTTAGTAAAGGACGCTATTTAATTACTGTTGAACGAAACGGAATTCTTAGTCAAGAAGTTCTTGAACTTGATGAACCAAGCACAACGCTTAGTGTTCCCATAAAAGAAAATTATGTTCCTCAAGTGTATGTGTCAGTGCAAACAATTGCTCCTCGCGACGGACAGCCTTCAAGCGACTACGACACAAGCGATGTACACAAACCTCAAGCTGTGTATGGACTTTTGTCTCTTAACATAAGTACACAGACGCGCACTTTTGAAGTAAGTATTTCGCAAGATAAAAAGACATATCGTCCTGGAAGTGAAGCAACACTTACGCTTACAGCAAGTCAAAAAGGAAAGCCTCTTGCGAATGCAGAACTTACACTTATGGTAATAGATCGAGGAGTTCTTGATTTAATTGGATATCATGCAGGTAACCCCATTGACACATTCTACAATCAGGGATTGTTTGGTACAGGTTCAGTTAATTCAGATATGCTTTCGCGACTTGTTGATCCTGTTACTTATGGAACATATTCTTTAAGTGCAAAAGAACGCATGCTCTTCTATGCTACAAACCGTATGATGTATAAATCTGCTACTACGGCAGATGGCATGGTGCTTATGGAAATGGAAGAAGCAGAATATGATTCGGCAGCTCCTATGGCAGCTATGGGTGCAAGAGCAGAATCAATAGCAGAGAGTGATGTTCCACAAGTGCAAGTGCGCAATGACTTTAGAGCAAAAGCTGTCTTTATGCCTACACTGATTACTGATGCAAATGGAAAGGTTGTTACAACATTTAAACTTCCAGATTCTCTTACTGAATATGTAGTAACAGTTGTTGGTGTAAAAGAACAGTCTTATGCTTACACCGAAGAAGCGCTTACTGTTGCAAACCCCATTTCTGTACGTGATGTTGAAACACGTATTCTTCGTCCAGGAGACAAAGGAGAAGCTGGAGTTGTTATAACAAACATTGGCGACAGTGACACAAGCGTAACTGTTAGCTTTGATGTTTTGAGTGGATTAGATAAAACAAACTACACTCCCGCAGAAGGAGAGTTAATTCGTCAGAGCGGAAAAGCATCTGTTTTAGGAACAAAACAAAAAACACTCACTGTTGCTTCTGGAAAAACAGAAACACTTATGTTTGGTGTTGATGCAGAAAGTGCAGGATGGATTACACTTGCCTTTACTGTAAAATCTTCAGAAGTGAATGAAGTTATTTACAAAGCACTCGAAATAGAAAAACCTTATGTGTACGAAACAGTCACCTCAGTTGGGCAAATAGGTTCAGAGGAAGCAAAGTCTGAAGAACGAATTGTTTTCCCGCTTGCTACCGATGACGGTAAGGGTTCTTTCTACATTCAACTTGATGCAACTCGATTGGGAACATTATCAAGTGCAGTTGATTATGTATTCCATTATCCCTATGGATGTCTTGAACAGCGATCAAGTGCAGTGCTTCCTCTTATTTCTTTTGGGGAATATATTTCTGTCTTTGGATTGAACAGTGAAGTTGAAGACACAAATGCAGTTGTCAAAAAAGAACTGAATGAGTGGGCAAAACTTCAGCGTAAAGACGGTGGCTTCCCTTACTGGCCAGATTCAGATGAAAGTTCGCTTGCAGTAAGTTTGCGCATTGCAGAAATTCTTGCTCTTGCAAAAGAACATGGAGTTCATGTTCCTTTCGGTCTTAACATAGATAAACTTGCTTCGTACATTCAGACTGAAATTAAAAAACTTAAAGACGAAAAATATGCTTACTGCTATCCCGAAGCCTATGCATATTATGTACTGACTCGTCTTGGAAAAAAAGTTTCTATAACTGATGTTGAAGCTATTATCAAAAAAGACACGGGAATAAGTGAATATGCTTTTGCAGGTCTTGCGGCTTTGGCTCTTAACAACAGAAATGTTGCAGACACTGCTGCTGTTAAAATTAAAAACATGATGGCTCTTACTGCTCGAGGTGCTTCATTCCAAATGCAGTCACCTTGGTATAGCTGGTATTTCTTTAACGGTGACAGTGAACGCTACGCACTTGCTTTGCATTTATTTACAAAACTGAATGCAGAAGACATTTACAACGGTCACTTAGTTTACCAAATTTTACAGTTACAGAATGCGGGCAAAGGATGGTGGCAGTCAACAGCAACAACAAGTCGTGTACTTATTGCGCTGGAAGCATACATTAAGACAAATAAACTTGAACAAACAAATCTTACTGCAGAAGCTTTGCTTAATGGTAGAAGTATTTTGTCTGGAACATTTAACGGCCTTGGTTCTCAGCCAGTTGAACAAAGTTTTGATTTTGCACAGTTGAAACAAGACGACATTCCTTTTGAAAGTGAAGTTCCCCTTGTTGTGGAAAAAGAAGGTAAGGGTCAGCTCTTTTACACAGTAAGCATGAAGTATGCACTTCCTGCCCAAGAACAAAAAGCACGAGACGAAGGTTTGTGTGTGTATGTTGAAATAGAAGATGCTCGCACTGGTGAAAAAGTTCAACCAGGAAAACTGAAGAGTGGTGTAATTTACCGCGAACGTGTTTATGTTACAACGACAAAAGAAAGAACCTTTGTTGCCTTACGGGCACCTGTTCCTGCTGGTGCGCAAATTCTGAATGCGGCCTTTGTTACAACAGCAAGTATTCCTAATACACAAAGTTCTTCGGCAAAAACAAGTGGCTCTTACTGGTGGCGAAGTCGTATGAGTCATCAGGATGTCTACGATGCAGAGATTCGCTGCTTCTGGAATTACATGGGCATAGGAAACCAAAGTTTTGAATTCCTTTTCCGTGCAGACAGAAAAGGCACATACGAAACACCTGCTGTTATGGCAGAATGTATGTATGAACCAGAAGTGTTTGGACGCTCTGACGGTGCGGTTTGGACAATCGAGTAGGATGAATAAAGGGACTGTCATAATGAAGTGCACTTCATAAGGCAGTCTCTTTTTTTTATTCCGTGCGTTCTATGTTGTAGGTGTATAAGGATGAACCTGTGCCATTAGAATTTGTTACGGTTATGTAGACTTTGTTTGTTCCTATTGCAAAGCCTGTGCTTCCGCTGATTATCCACTTCGTCAAATCAGTTGTGTCTCGAGTTGCAGTGCATGTCATCGTGTTTCCATCTGCATCTTGTCCAGTTGCCGTAATGTTCTGGTCGCTTGAGAAAGTTGTTAAAACAATACTCCAGCCCGTAGCATAGGCACCACTGATTGTATTGGAGTCGTATTCGTATGTGCCGGGAGTTGTTTCTCCTGCATCATCTAGAGTAGCGAGTTCTGTGCCTGCGTATAGAAGTTGAATGTCATATTTTCGTTTGAAGTTTCCATTTTTTGAAGTAATGCGGATTGTATAACGAATGGAACGACCTGTTTCTGTTGTGTAGGTAAGTGATGTTGTTCCCGATGCAAGGGATGTAAGAGACGGATCCCACTTGAACAGAGAAATGTTTGCTCCCGTGTATTCGGTTTGAAGAGACAGAGTTGCAGTTCGTCCTGTATACTTTACATTGTAGACTGTTCCTGCAGTGTCAGGGTTTGTGGAAAATTCTGATGGCTTTGACTCCATCTGGAAGTAAGAGTTCTTGTTAAAATCTGTGTCCCAATCCACTGTTCCATTAGCTGATGTAATGTTAAGTACCTTCAGCCTAGACTCTGAGTCGCAGTCCTTGGTAACAGTTACCGTATACACCTTGGGTACTGCACTTGGTGATGTGTTGCTTACAGTTATTGTAAGCACGGTTGTACCTTCGGGAATCATTGTTGTTGCATCGCCTAAAGTAATGGTCCAGTCTGTAGGATATGTTGCATTTTGAACAACTGCTACTGGAATACTGCCACCTGGGAGATAGTTGTTTGGTACTTGTGTCGAAATTGCACTTGCAGTAATGGTTGCGGTTTTACTCTTTGTTACGGCATTTAGTTCTATTATGTTGGTATTA
>DMQP01000054.1 GCA_003455655.1 Treponema sp.
CCCCACGCACTCATGAGTCTTTTAAAAGTAAGTCTTAGTTTTCCTCTTAAGTAAGAAAGTTGACCCTTTAGTGTTTTTTCAAAATACACTGACTGTATGTCTTCTGCATAAAAAGCTTGTGTGTTTTCAGACCAGCGAACTTTTGCGCAGATATGTGCTCCTGTTTCAAAGAGTTGACTTTCTGTGGTAAGGTGAGCATGCAGTTTTTGTGGATAAAGGGATTCAACTGTTTGTGAAGGTAAATAAATGCTTACTGTTCCCGAAGCTTGTGATTGTATTTGAGATTCTTCTGCTACTGAACTTAGTTTTATGTTACAACGGTAGTATGACCCTTTTGTTTTTACTGGATTTGAACTGATAGTTCCTGTAAGTGTGCATACAGCCTCTTGTGCTATAAGTGCTTTATAGGGAAAGCGAGATTGAATGTTTATAATTCCCGAATAAAGTAAAAGTGCCATTACAAACGAAGCAATGACTAGGGGATGAAATAATTGTTTTGCTACATTTTTCATACATGCCTCCACTACATCTATTGACGCAGGAGAACAAGTTTGACTGCAAAACAAGCTTTATTCTATTTCTTTTAAAATGTCATCTTCACTTTCTTCTGTGGGAATATCAAAAGACGGTTGCTCCATACCTTCGGGAAGTTCTTGATCTTGAACAAGTGCTGTGTCTCCGACTTCGGTCATGTCTTCTTCTGTTGCAGAAAGTGCTTCGTGAACTTCTTTTTGTTCCTGAGGAATAACATTATATACAAACGAAAGAACTGCATTCTTCATGTTTGGCTCTATGTGTTTACATTCAAAGTGTAAGCGTGACTGATTGAGAGCTGCATTAAATTCAACAGAACGAATAACACCAAACATCATGACAAAGACTTCATCGATGGTAAACTGTAACTTTATTTGAACATTGGGAACACCTTTACCACCTATTCGAATAAGAGCTCCATCTTCACTTATGTCTTCAAGCAAACAGCGGAATCCACCTTCGTTGTCTACTGCGCTAAAGTCTGGCTGTGCTGTTTTTATCATAAACATTTCTGCATAAATTTTACAGGCGCAGCGAATAGACTGACGCTTTTGTGTTCTTAATAGTTGATTGCTGTTGTGAATAAAGAGCGCATCTTGTCCTAAAAAAATGCCACACTTTCCTACTTCTGAATCGAATACATAACCTGCATCACCCTTGCGCCAAAAATATACATGAATTTGCTTATGTAGCCATTCTTCGGGAGCAACGGTTATAACATCTTTTTGACGAGGAAGTGAAATAACCATTTCGTGACCACTGTTGAGTATGCGAGAAAAGAAAACACCTTTACCAGGAAGAATGATGCGTAAACGCTGACCCTTTTGCAAAGACTGAGTTGAATCGAGTCCTCTCTTACCGTCTGCAACAAGAGCAATACGTGTACGGAACTTATACAAGCGCGCAAGAAAATTCTGAGTTTTAAACGAGTTTTCTGTTCCGTTGTGTCTTGCTTTTGTAATAACCGAGTTAATGCAACGGTTTAATGCAGGAACAGAAACATAGAGTGTCATGGGGTCTTCAAGTTCACACTGCTTTGCCAGTTTCCACAAAACAGCAACTTCCCCAAATTTAAATGAGTTATCCAAGCCGGTTGAAAAGAAGGTTATTTTGTCCTTGAACACAACCATTAGGCGGATAAAAACTGCGATAAGTACTAATGCTGCAATTACAATGATTACACTCAAATTGACCTCGTTTTGATTTTAGTATATCATACTTTTAATGAAAAAAGAATACATTTTTTTGCAATTTGCACTCGTTTTTCTTTTTTTTATTTTACCACCTCTTTTAACCAATCAAGCGCAAGTACTAAGGCCCCTAGGTACGCTAACTTGGATGCTTGCCGTGGAAGCAGCTCTTGTTGTTTTGCTTGAATTTGAGCATAGAAAATTTTTTAAGGAAAAATCTGCACAGAGTAAAACGCAGCTTTTTATACACTGTCTTTCTGTTTCAACGCTCACACTGGGGCTTTTAATGCTTGCCTTTGCTCTTTCGCAATTTCTTTCCATAACGTTTCCCTCTCTTGTTCATCAAAATACAGAGATAGCTTTTCCTCAAACACTATGGCAATGGATTTCGGTTCTACTTGTTTTTTTAGTTTCTGCGGTTTACGAAGAAGTGCTTTACCGTCAGTTTCTTCCCTTTGTAGCTTTGCTTATTGCGGGAAAAGTAACGTTTTTTCAGTTTCTTGCAGAACTGGTGGCGGTGCTTGTCTTTGCATTTTCGCATCGCTATTTGGGACTTGTTGCGGTAATAAACGCCTTTGTATGCGGAATTATTCTTCGTTGGTGTTACATAAAGACTCGTTCTTTTGTTCCTGGTGCCATAGCTCATTTTTTGTACAACATAATAGTCTTTAGCTTTTGGATTCTCTCGGTAAACACTTGAAAAAACGTAGCTTTGTGTGGTAAGATAAAATATGATTTATACAGATACAAGAGACAAAACTGTTGCCGTAAATTTTAAAACTGCCGTTGTAAACGGTATGAATGCTGCTACAGGCGGACTGTATGTTCCGACTTCAATTCCTAAATTGGACGCAACTTTTATTAACCGTGTCCCCGAACATTCTTTCCGAGAAACAGCCTTTGAAATGGCAAAACCCTTTGTTGAAGGTGAAATTCCCGAAAACGATCTTGAGTTTATTATTCAGGATGCCTACCCCTTTAATGCTCAGATTGTTCCCATAGATCCCGTTACCTATGTTCTTGAACTTTTTCATGGACCTACTTGTGCATTCAAAGATTTTGGTGCTCGCTTTATGGCCCGTGTTATGTCTTATTTTAACCGTGGTGAAAACGACAATCTGCACATTTTAGTTGCAACTTCTGGCGATACCGGTAGTGCTGTTGGTTCAGCTTTCCACAATGTTCCAGGCATTGATGTAACTATTTTGTATCCAGATGGAAAAATTTCTCCACTTCAGGAAAAACAACTTTCAACTTTTACAGGAAATGTTCGTGCTCTTAAAGTTAAAGGCACTTTCGATGACTGTCAAAAGTTAGTTAAAACTGCTTTTACCGACACAGACCTTCGCAATAAGTTCCGTTTGTCTTCTGCAAATTCGATTAACATTTCCCGTCTTTTACCACAGAGTTTTTACTACATGTATGCTTCAAATGTTGTACGAAATCGTATTCCTCATGATTCAAAAATTGAAGATGCTTCAATTGTGGTAACCGTTCCCAGCGGAAACTTTGGAAATTTAACCAGTGGTCTTATTGCTCATCAGATGGGGGCTCCTATTGCAGGTTTTGTAGCTGCTACGAATGCAAACCACACTATTCCCGACTGGATTGCAAGTGGAGAATACAAGAGCCGTGCTTCTGTAGCAACACTTTCTAATGCAATGGATGTTGGTGCTCCTTCAAACTATGAACGAATTGCCTACATGTATACTCTTGACCAAGTTCGTAATCTCTTTGCTTCTTACTGGACTGACGATAAAGGAACTTTGGAAGGAATACGCTCTTGTCACGAAAAAACAGGCTATATTATTGATCCTCATGGTGCGGTTGCCTGGAGTGCATGGAACGACATTCGTAGTGGTGGTCTTGAAAAGCTAATGAATGGTGAAGCCGAGACTGACACTTCAAAACCTGGTCTTACTGCAAACATTCCTGCTTGGGCAGAAAAAGTAACTGGTAAAAAAGCTGTAGGTATTATTTTGGAAACTGCACATCCTGCAAAATTTGGACAGACAGTGGTTAATGCTATTGGTCGTGAACCCACTATGCCTGACCGTTTGGAAAAAGTGCTTGCTCTTCCTGATCATGCAATTCCTATGGAAAAAGATTACGAAAGCTTTAAGGATTGGTTAGTAAGCAATCTCTAAGTGATTGTAGATACAGTTAGGGGGTACAGGTTGTAATGCAATCTGTACCCTTTTTTTTACATATTTTCGTATGTTTGAACGCTATCTTCTAAGTGTTCAATAACAATGCCTGCTTGTTTGAACATGTCTAAAGAATCTGCTTCGTCATGGTAATGTTTTTCACACACTACTCTTTTAATTCCGCAGTTAATGATGAGCATGGCACAAGTACGACAGGGAGTCATTTTGCAGTACACTGTGGCCCCATTGATAGAGATTCCGCGCTTTGCAGCCTGACAGATTGCATTTTGTTCAGCATGAACCGTACGAACACAATGTTGGGTTATAGAACCGTCATCGTGAATCATTTTGCGCATTAAGTGACCTACATCATCACAGTGTGGTAAACCAGCTGGACTTCCTACATAGCCAGTAACTAATAACTGATTGTCTTTAGCAATAACACAGCCACTTCTTCCGCGGTCACAGGTTGCTCTTTTGGCAATTGTTCGTGCAACTTCCATAAAATATTCATCCCATGTTGGACGAACATAAGTGTCTTCTTTTGTAGGCATGCTACCCTCCTTATTTATCCAAGTCTTTTGTCATTAAGTATGTCTTCGGCACTGTCTAAAGATGCATAATAGGCTTCTAACTGAGGACGAGCTTTGACATAATAGAGTTCAAGTTCTTTGTCAAACTGAGTTCCCATGCCATTCATGATGATTCTGTCTGCTTCGGCAAAAGACATCTTTTCCTTGTAACAGCGTTTGCTTACTAATGCATCATATACGTCAACTATGGCCATAATACGGGCTTCAATGGGAATTTCTGTGCCTTTTAGACCTTCGGGGTATCCGGAACCGTCCCAACGTTCATGATGGTAGTGAGCAACATTTTCTGCTAAAATATGGAATTCAACGTCATCTGTTCCTTCGAGAATTTCATGAACAATGCGAGCACCCTCTTTTGCATGACATTTCATCTTTTCAAATTCAAATTCTTCAAATCGACCTGGTTTTCTCAGTATTGCATCATCAACGGCAATTTTTCCTAAATCGTGCATAGGAGCTGCTTTAATTAAATCTTCACAGAACTTTTCGCTTAAATTCAGTTTATTGTCTGCTTTAATTTCTGCAATTAAAATAGCTATGGTGTCGCTTGTACGCTTTATGTGTCCACCAGTAGAGTTGTCTCGGCTTTCAACCATTGATGCCATGCCTAAAACAAGTTTGTTGTGCATGTCTATAATGTTTCGTGTTTTAAGCTGAACTTCCTGCTGTAAGCGTTCGTTGTATTGGTCTATAAGTGCAATATATTTTTGGTCTTGAGTGTCGTCTGTTATAAACAGTTGGTAGCCTTTTTTGTGAGGTCCGTCATAGAGATAGTTTACATCAACTTGGTAAATACAGTCATCTTTTTCGTAGTGACTTTTGTCATTTTCTTCGTTATCTTTGAATTTATCTATCCACTGAACTGCGGTGTTATAAAGCACGGGATTGTCTTTTGCAGAAGTATCTACGCGAACTTGGCGCAACACAGGAAGAATATTTTTTGCTGTTTCGTTACTGCCCAAATAGTTGTATTTAAAGTCAAAGGAAACAAAGCCTGTATCTCCTGTCTGAACTAAAGAGTCAATACACGTTTCTGCAATGTCGTAAAGACAAATGCGGTTTACAATAATTAAATACACTGCCTGAGTACATACATAAGCAAGAGGAATAAGTTCAAGTCCTTTACAGATTTTTCTTCCCATAAAGAAAGCAATAATGTTAATTGATTCTGCCAAAAAGAGAAGGACAATGTTTTTTCGAGAAACATCTTTTTTATTTATGTAACTGTATATCATGGCAACAAAGCCTGCTGCAAAATACAGTATGAGTATTATGTAAAAGAACTTGTGGGTAGGTCCGTAGTTTTTTTCAAGTTGAACAAAACCATTGTGATTTATGAAAGAAACGCTTTTGTAAAAGAGCGGAAGTTTTCCTATGGTAAGTACAAGCGCGTACAGTATTGAGCTAAAGCCAAGAAGCACTGCTGTTATTTTATTTCCAATTTTTATATTACACATGGAAAAAATACAGAGTGTTGAAAACAGAATAAGGTAACATCCACCAATATAGGTGATTTTAGATGCTGTAAGGGCTGCATCAA
This sequence comes from Treponema sp., assembly GCA_003455655.1. Classification (GTDB taxonomy): domain Bacteria; phylum Spirochaetota; class Spirochaetia; order Treponematales; family Treponemataceae; genus Treponema_D. The sequence continues at coordinate 6,005 of DMQP01000054.1, forward strand.
CTGTTTGTGCTTGATTAAGAAGCAAGTAGCCTAAGTTTGCTACAGGAATGAGTGTAAAAATAATTGAAAAGTATATGGGGAAGTGCTTGTGCCAGTGTACTGCATATACTACGGTAAAAATAAGTGAGAGCGCAAAAAGTGCGGTGTAATACTGTTGAATCATACTTTTCTCTAAAAAACTTTATGTAAATATAAAGTTCAGGTAAGAATTTGCAGTATTGTTTTAGTGCAAGTTCTTACCCGAACGATAAGGTAAAAAACTTACTTCAATGCTTCAAAGATAATGTCTGCAAGGAAGATAGCTGCAAGAATCCAAGTAACTACAGGAATTTCTTTTGCTTTCTTTCCTGAAACTTTTGCAATGACGTAAGCAATCATTCCCCATGCAATACCCTTGCTGATTGAGTATGCAAATGGCATAACCATAATGGTGATGAATG
>DMQP01000174.1 GCA_003455655.1 Treponema sp.
AACAACAAGCAGGACAGGCAAAGTGCCGCACAAAAAACTTCATTGGTGAAGACTGCATTAGTGCAGACGGAAAGTATCGCCGTGTTCGTGTTGAACGAATCCACCTTGAAGAAGACGTAGGTAAGTCACTCCACTTGCCTGGTTCACATTCCTACATCGATTACAATCGTTCTGGAACTCCCCTTATAGAAATTGTTACCAAGCCGGATATGACAAGTCCGGAAGAAGCAGCCCTCTTTATGGAAACCGTTCAAGAAATTTTACGCTATGTAAAAGTAACTAACGGTAACCTTGAAGAAGGAAACATGCGCTGTGACGCAAACATAAACCTCAATGTCTGGGAAGACGGAAAACTCTATCACACTCCCATCAGCGAAATTAAAAACCTTAACAGCTTTAAAGCAATTCGTGAAGCATGTACTTACGAAGCTCAGCGTCAGTTAAAAGAATTCCAAGAAGACAGACAAGAATTCAATCCTGGTTTTAAGGTAACTATGGGTTGGGATGAAGAAAAAGGTCAGACTGTTGTTCAGCGTACAAAGAACTCTTTTGTAGATTATCGCTTTGTAGTAGAACCCGACATTAAACCCTTTAGCGTAAGTGAAGAACTTATTTCTCGTGCCTTGAATAAAGTAGGTGAACTTCCCGAAGCAAAACGCACTCGTCTTAAGAAGGAGTACGGACTTTCAGACTTTGATGTAGAAACACTTACTTCAACGCGCGAACTGTCGCTTTGGTTTGAAGAAGCCGCAAAGGGCAGTAAAAATGTTAAGAAAGTTGCTAACTGGATTCTTGCAGAACTTTTGGCAGTTCTTAACGAAAAGAACGAAACTATTAACGATGTGTCTATTACACCTCAACATATCAGTGCTTTGGTAAATGCAATCGACGAAGGAAAAATCAGCAGTGCACAGGGTAAACTGGTATTTGCAAAAATGCTCGAAACTAACAAAATGCCCGATGTTATCATTAAAGAAGAGGGCATGGAAGTGGTAAGCGACACTGGTGCAATTGATGCCATTGTAGATAAAGTTATTGCCGCTAACCCAAAAGCAGTAGAAGATTTCAAAGGCGGAAAGACAAATGTTGTTGGTTGGCTTACCGGTCAAGTTATGAAGGAAAGCAAAGGAAAAGCTAACCCCAAAATGGCAAGCGAACTGGTTAACAAAAAACTTGCAGCCCTGTAGGAAGATTGTGCATGAGTGATGTTGCATTCCTTGCAGAAGAATTGTTCAAACGCTACGGAACGGTTAAGCGCGCTCGTGGTCCTTTTTTATACACAGCTAAAGGCGTCCGTTTAACAGATTTGTACCAAGAACATGGTCGTGCTATTTTAGGATGGGACGGAGGCTCTGCATTCACTCAGTTAAAAAATACCCTTTCCCGCGGAATTGGTGGTTCTTTCTATACTGACTGTAGCTATCGCTTGCAAAAGGCTGTATGCGATCTTTTAGGAGAAGAACGCATTGTGCTTACTTTTACCGACAAGAAAAAGATGCTTGCCCTTGCTTTAAGTCTTGCTCCCGAAAATACATCGTTTTACTTACCCTGGGCTCCTGCAAGTCCTGATTGGTCAAGTGTAAGCGCTATTGCAGTACAGCCACCCTTACCCTGGTCTGAAGAACTGTGGCTCTTAGCCTTAAAGCGAACCAAAGAAACGGAAGCAGCCCTTGCGCTTATGCAAGAGAGTGACGCTTTAGCAACTTCATGTATTCCTGCTCCCATACAGGCTGCGGCAACTCGGTCTCTTTACAATCTTATAAAAGCTTTGCAAGAACGTTCAGAAAAAGACTGGTTTGCATACGATAGGGTTTTATGCTCTTACTGGACACGCAAGGGTCCTTATTTGTATCCTGAAGTGAATAAAGAAAAGTACACTGACTTTGTGCTCCATTGTCTTGATTGTGGAATCGTAATAAATCCTTCGTATGCAACGAGTATTGTTCCCTTTGGTGCAGATGCAGGTGTGTTTTCAAAACTTTTAAAAAATCCCTTTGAAGGAGTGTAAGTATGGCTCATGCTGATTTTGTTCTGTACATTATAAAGTTGGTCTTGGGTGCAATTTCTGCATTTTGTGCTATTCTTTTGTGGAGTAAAACCCATGATAGTGCAGTTATGTGCCTGGTAGCCGGAGTTGTTATTCTTTTTGCCGGAGTTGTCTATCAGATGCTTTTGGATATGGGATTCGTTCCCCTTATTCCTCGCGAATTCTTTGGTGTTCCTATTTTTTCTTTATTCTTCGCTATTGTTCCCCCCGTCTTGTTTATTATTGGATTTATGCAAATGATTTTGCGGTCAAAGCGTTAAAAAATCTCCAAAATTTAAAAGTTGCGGAATTTAGAAACTGTGGTATAATATAAGCATCCTGTGTATGCAGGATAAAACAAACCGAATTCCGTATAAGCCATTAGCGGAATTCAAAGGAGAATTAACATGGCAAAACAGCAAAGAACATGGGGAATCTTCATTATCCAGCTGGCACTCGCAATCTACTTTGTGGTTACTGCACTCTGCCTGTTCGGTATTGGAAGCTCTATCTCTTCTGAAGAAGTAAAGGCACTCACAAGTCTCTTTGGCAGCGCAGCTAAGGTAATCAACATTATCCTGGGCATTCTGCTTATTGTTTGTGGCTTCTGCTTCTGTATTAAGGCTATCGGAATCGACCTTGCTAAGTTTGATGACTTTATCAAATATACAACATTGGTTCTGTGGATTATCATTACTGTTGCAGCACTTATTTTCTACCGCACAGACTTCTCTAGTGGCAACTGGCTGCACTGGTTCCTGTCTTTGGCAAAGAACGCACTTATCATTGGTGGT
>DMQP01000040.1 GCA_003455655.1 Treponema sp.
CTGCAACGCGGTCAAGAAGGTGCTGGGCCTGGGGCTGGAGGTACTTTCCGTTAATGCGGCGAGCAAGTTCTGCAACCTGAGGATGACTAATTCCTGCAGGACAGCGGCTTGAACAACATCCGCACATAACACAGTCAAATGAAAGGTCTGCACATTTTGCAAAGTCTCCACGCTGAGCATAGGCAATGTACTGCATAGTGCTAAGGTTCTGGGGACAAGCGCGTGTACAAGCGTTACAGCCTACACAAGAATAAATTTCTGGATACAGCTGCATCATAAGTTGCTGTTCAGGTTTTACTTTGTTGATGTCGTACAACTGTTTTACCAGTGGGAAGAAGGGCAGGGTTGCAATGTACATGTCGTTTTCAACTTTTTTAGAACAAGCAAGACAAGTCTGCAACTGATTCTGTCCTTTAATGCGGTAAATGGTAGCACATGCTCCACAGAAACCGTTTCTACAGCCACAACCACGCTTCAACTGGTAGCCGGCGTATTCCATAGCATTCATAATTGTTAACTCTGCCGGAACTTCATATTTTTTTCCGAAGAGGTAGATGGTTGCCATTTCTTTTTCTGACATTTCGTTCTCCTATAGTGTCATTCCAAATAGATGTTGGAACTTTTTGCTGAGATCCTGAAATACATTCAGGATGACATTTGTCTTAGTACTCTGGTGGTAATTCACCCAGCTGATCAAAACTGAATACTGGTCCGTCTTTACAAACGAATTTATCACCAATATTGCAGCGACCGCATTTTCCAATTCCGCACTTCATGCGCATTTCCATGGTAGTAAAAATCTGGGTGTCAACAAAGCCCATCTTCTTAAGTTCTGCCAAAGAAAGGTGAATTAAAATTGGCGGTCCACACATGATGACGGTCATGCTTGTGTCGGGTTTGCACTCAGTAACATAAGGGGGAACAAAACCAACGTGTCCGTCCCAACCTTCTTCTGCACGGTCGATAGTCAAGTTGATTGAACAGTTAGGTTGCTTCATCCAAACATTCTGCATTTCGTCGAGGCGAACCAAATCTGCCTTGCTTCGTGAACCGTAAATTACCTGAATGCGTCCGTAGTTTTCGCGGTGATCCATCATATAGTTGACTACAGAATGAACTGGAGCAATACCAATACCACCTGCAATAACCAAAATGTCTTTTCCCTTGAGTGCGCCTTCAACAGGGAATCCGTTTCCTAAAGGTCCGCGGATTGCAATTTCCTGTCCTACTTCTGCAGCATGGAGCCAACTGGTAAGCTGACCACATTTTTTTACACTGAACTCAAGATGGTCTTCCAGTGTCGGAGAAGAAGTAATAGAAATCATACTTTCGCCCAGTCCGGGAACCATAAGCATGGCACACTGTCCAGGAATGTGCTCGAAAGGTTTTTTACCGTTCAAATCCTGGATGTAGAATGTCTTTACATCAGGTGTTTCCTGAATGATGTTGACAATTTTACAGACGTGGGGAATCAATGCGTCTTCAATCATTTGTTGCCTCCGTCAGATTCTGATTCGTTGTATGCCTTTACCACTTTAACAATGTTCATGTGGATAGGGCAGCTTTCAAGACAGCGTCCACAGCCTACGCACTGCCAGTTGTCCTCATGAGCCATGGGGTAGTAGACCAGTTTGTGCATAAAGCGCTGGCGGAAACGTTCCTTTTGTGAAAGACGTGGGTTTGCTGCTGCCATTTGAGTAAAGTCAGAATACATACAGCTGTCCCAACAACGGAACTGTTTAACACCTTTTCCTGTGTCAAAGTCGCGAATGTCAAAACACATACAGGTCGGACATACATAGGTACATGTTCCGCATCCAAGACAGGTTGCAGAAAGATCGTCCCAAATCTTTGAGTTAAAGATTTTGAGCATGTCTTTTCCCTGCCACTTTGAAAGATCCAGTTTAGCAAAGGGAAGTGCATCACACTTTTTGCGTGTTTCTTCTTGCTGTTTGCTAACTGCTGCATCGTCTTTTTCTGACAGTGAAGAGGCAACATCTTTAAGCAGTTTTTCTCCTTTAGGAGTGTTTGCTTTAAAGTAGTATGTTCCGTCACAAAGCCATGCACTTACATCTCCTGCAGGATTTGCAGCGTCAATTTTGTAGGCTGAACAGAAACAGGTCTGAGCAGGTTCTGTACAAGCAAGTGTTATAACGGTTCCATGATCGCGACGGTTCTTGTAGTAAGAGTCAACAGGAGTCATGTTGAGGTATACGGCATCTACAATGTCAAAACTTTTTGCATCGCATGCGCGTACACCAAATACAACGAAGTCTTCCAGTTCTTTGCGTGGATCTTCTACCGTTACATGTTTGCCTTCCAGTTTAAGGTTAACAAGATTTTCTGCTTTGGGAAAGAAAAAGTCTTTTGCACTGCGCACTGTTTTAAGCGCTTTGCTTAATGTTTTTCCAGATTCCCATTTTTCAAAGTTAGCCTTTCCTGAAGTGTTATCAACGGGAATGTAGAGATTTTCTTTTGCACCAATCTGAGCAAAAAAATCATTTATTTTTGATTCAGGAAGTGAAAGCATTACTCAGCCTCCTTTTTGTTGGGGTCGCGGTCGTAGACAATGCTTGCCTCTGCGTCGTTGAATTGATAAGTCAGCATTGGTGGCTTTGTTTCCATGTCGCTTCCTGCAATGTAGTCACCGTAGAGTTCGTTAATGTCTTTTACAAACTTGCGGTTTAACAGGTGAAGGGGAATGTGTTCGGGACAAACTCTGCTACATTCTCCACAATCAGTACAGCGTCCGGCAACATGCCATGCACGAATGATGTGGTAGAGACTTTCTTCAAAGTCGTTAACCGCAACTTTCTGACTGGTGTACATAAGCGTATTGTCAAAGACACATTTTTCGCAAGTACATGCAGGGCACACATCACGACAAGCGTTACATCTAATACAGCGTGAGAATTCATTTTTCCAGAATGCATCACGTTCATTAGCGCTCATGTGCTCAAGTTTTTCAACTTCTGCAAAGCGTGCAGGATTTTCTACGGTCTTTTGTTCCATGAACATTTCATCGTAGGTTACATGCTTTTTGTTGTTGCAGTGGTCGCAGCCTTGTCCTTCAGGAATAGATTCGTCCATAGTACAAGCACAAGGAACTGCAACTACATATACATCGTCACGAGTAATGCGGTTTTCTTTGAGCAGTTGGGTGAAAGAGTGACTGTCACCAGGCTTCATAAAGACAAGCACTTTTTCCTGAGGAATGGGTGCATCTTGAGCATTGGGGTCGCGCTGTTTTGCCATTGCATTATTTACGCGAGTTGTGCTCTTTTTAATTTCGATTCCGCGAGTATACTTTACCAAATATTTTGACAGGTTAGCCTTGCAGAATTTGTTAAAGACAAAATTCTTTTCCAAATCTTCAGCACTGGTGAATACAGACGGAGTAATGTCTTCATCAAAAAGACCTTTGCGCCATCCAATAACACTCTGTACCTGTCCGCTTGCAAGTTTTTCTTTGGCGATTTTTACCAGATCGGCCGTCAGTTCTTTTTGCATCGTACGTCCTCCAGTTTTTTATTTTCGCCAAGGGCTTTTACCTGTGCAACGAAGTCGTTCATGATTCCGGCAAAGCGTACACCTTCAGCTGCAGAACACCATTCTACGCGAGTGCGTTCTTTTTCAATTCCCAAATAGTTGAGCATTGAGAACAGAAGAGTCATGCGACGGCGGGCAAAGTAGTTACCGCTTGTGTAGTGGCAGTCACCGGGGTGGCATCCGCACAAGATAACTCCATCTGCTCCACGTTGGAATGCACGCAAAATAAAGAGCGGATTCAATCGACAAGAACAGGGTATGCGGATAATTTTTACATTTGCAGGATATTCCAAGCGGTTGTTTCCCGCAAGGTCTGCACCTGCATAAGAACACCAGTTACAGCAGAATGCTACAATGCGTGGTGTCCATTCTGTATTTGTAGTCTTAGTTTCTTCCATCATGTTTTCTAGCGCTTATTACAGAACGCTATCCACCTCCGCTAAGATTTGTTTATTGCTGAATCCGAACAGATCCATTGCTCCTGACGGACATGCAACCGTACAAGCACCACAACCGTGACACATTGCTGTATTAACCTGTGAAACATGGCGGGTAATGGTTGTGCGGTTAGGACCACGGAAGTCCTTGTCCACATAGCTAATTGCTCCGTAGGGACAAACATTGGCACACTGGCCACAACCGTTACAAGCATCTTCGTTGGGATGAGCTGTGCACGGATCGTTTTTGAGTTTGTCTTTAACCAAAAGACAAATTGCTTTTGCAGCGGCACCAGATGACTGTGCAACTGTTTCTGGAATGTCTTTTGGACCCTGACAGCAGCCTGCAAGGAAAATACCGGCAGTGGGGCTTTCTACAGGGCGCAGTTTTGCATGAGCTTCAAGGAAGAAGTCATTGTTGTCCATACTGGTTGTAAGCATTGTTGCAAGAGGACGAGCGCTCTTGTCTGCTTCAATACTTGCTGCAAGAACAACCATATCTGCTTTGATGTGCACTTGACGGTTAAGAATTAAATCGCTTCCCTGAACATCCAGAGTTCCATCTGACAGAGGAGTAACTTTTCCAACCATACCCTTGATGTAGTGAACTCCGTACTGTTCAACTGCACGACGATAGAATTCATCAAAGTTCTTTCCTGGAGTACGAACATCAATGTAGAATACGTAACACTCGGTGTCGGGGTAGTGGTCGCGGGTAAGAATTGCATGCTTTGCAGTGTACATACAGCACACTTTCGAGCAGTATTCATGACCTTTTTTACTGTCTGCAGAACAGCGTGAGCCAACACACTGAATGAAGACAATTTTCTTTGGTTCACGACCGTCGCTGGGGCGTTTGAGGTGACCGTTTGTTGGACCTGCTGCATTGCACAGACGTTCAAATTCCAAAGAAGAAACAACATCTTTGCTTTGGCTGTAGGCAAATTCATCAAACTTATCAAGATTGATGGGATTGTATCCTGTTGCAACAACAATAGCACCATACTTTTCTTCCAAAATGGTGTCGGTTGCGTTGTAGTTGATTGCTCCTGCGGCACATGCCTTTTCACAGAAACCACAAGCGGTTTTTCCATTTTTCATTGCCTTAAGGCGCAGACAAGCTGTTGAGTCAATAGTTGCAACTTTAGGAACAGCCTGAGCAAATGGAATGTAAATTGCAGTGCGAGTGTCGAGGTTAAGGTTAAATTCGTTGGGAACTTTTTTGTTGGGACACTTTTCAATACAAGCACCACAACCAGTACACTTTGTTTCATCAACATAGCGAGCCTTGCGTTTGATGGTTGCAGTAAAGTTTCCAATGTAGCCAGTTACATTCTGAACTTCGCTATAAGACAAAATACGAAT
>DMQP01000136.1 GCA_003455655.1 Treponema sp.
CTGGCTGTTATTCTTCTATGTTTATCAGTATGGGATTCATTTCGTTTATGCGCCGTCACTGGGAACCGGGTGAAAATGCAAATCGTGTTCGTCCTCGCAAAGAGACAGCACACAAATTTGCAGAACAGTAATTCTGTTATGTAAGCAATACAGCATCCCTGAAAGCGTTTGTTTTTGGGGATGCTTTTTTTATTTTGGGGGAACAAATGAAAGTTGTTCGAGCTTCAGTACTGGGATATTGCATGGGAGTAAAGCGTGCTGTAGAAAGTGCAGAAAAAGCATTGTCTACTCCCCGAACATCTGGTTCTGTGTATACCCTTGGTCCTTTAATTCATAATCCTTCAGTGCTTGCTTCTCTTTCAGAACGCGGTCTTTCTGTTCTTGATGTAAAAGACATTGCAAACCTTACACCAGAAGATAGGGTTATTATTCGTGCTCACGGAACAACTCCTCAAATTGAAGCCTGCATAAAAAAAACAGGAGCCTCTGTTATTGATGCAACTTGCCCTCGTGTTCATGTTAGTCAAAGAAGAGCTAGTGAATGGTCAGACAAAGGTTGTGCCATTATTATTGCCGGAGACAAAAATCATGGAGAAGTCACAAGCATTGGTTCTTATGCAAAGGGGCAGTGCTTTGTTGTTCAGACTCCTGAAGAAGCAGAAAAACTTGATCTTCCCCCAAAGGCTGTGTTACTTGCACAGACAACATTTAGTCCTGATCAGTTTTCAAAAATAGCTTCAATACTCACAAAAAAAAATCCTACGCTTACTGTTTTTGATTCAATTTGCACTGCCACTCTTGAACGCCAAAGAGCCTTGCGTTTGCTCGGTCCAGTTGATGGCATTATTGTTATAGGCGGAAGAAATTCTGCAAATACACGAAGACTGTACGAGTCTGCTTTAACCCTTGCCCCCTGTGCATGTCTAATTGAAACAGAAGCAGAAATTCCTGCCAACTTTTTTAAACTAGAAACGGTAGCCCTTACCGCTGGTGCAAGTACACCAGATTCTGTAATAGACGCTGTAGAAAAAAGTCTTTTATCCAGTGCTTTAAAATAAAAGCGCAATATGTTACAATCCTAACTATGTTTGGTTTAAAAATATGGGGGTTCTCTATGAAAAAAAGCACAGCTTTACTTGCCTTACTTATAGTGTGTGGCAGTGCATGGGCTTACAATCCACCGGTTGGCGGTGAAGATATATTCTATTTCTCTGATCCAGAATTGCTCTCTGGTGCTGGTTCTGCTACAGGCGGTCCTTTAGCATCGGTTGTTCCTGCGTCTATTACCTTTAATCCAGCTCTTACGGCTTTGTCTCAACGAACTGCGGTAAATGCAAGTTACACAATTGCTATCGATTCAGCAAGTGATTCTAATGCAGGGCATTTTATTCAACTGGGAACAATTCTTCCTAATCGATGGTGCATTGTTGCTGCAACTGCTCAGGCTACTTTTGCCGAAATGAACCGCATGAACTTGGGCAATAACATTATTATTCATGCAGGGGTTGCAAAAGACATTACCAAAAAACTTTTAGTCGGAGCAAATATATATACCGGTTTTTATTTTGGTGATGATTCTGATTTTACTGTCGGTGCTGATATAGGAATGATTTATCAGTTTGACGACTTTGCTTTTTTGCGTAAACCTCGCTTAGGAATTTCTTTCCTTAATTTAGGAAAACCTTTTTCTAATGTCGATGCAACCTATCCTAACATTGTAACGCCTCGTCTTTCTTTGAGTGCAGGTTTGTTTGAAGTGCGCGGTTTTTCTGGTGCCGTTAGTGTAGATCTTCGTGCGCCGTTTTTTCAGAACATAATTGTCGATACCGCAATCGGATTTGCATACAAAAGCATTGTTGGCCTAACTTTCAACTGGTCATTTAATGCACAAGAAACTGCTCGTGGCGTTCCCATAAGCATGCCTGCAATCGGAGTGCACATTCGCTTTGCAATCAACTCAAATAAATTCTCTAGCAAAAATGAAGATTGGGAACAGAGTGAATTAGGTCCGTCACTTGCATGGCAAAACCGCTATGGCGGAATTCAAATTATAAGTACTGGTATGCACATGGATCTGGGACTTGCAGATACCACTGCCCCTGAAATTATTTTATGGAATGGTGAGGAGTAATGAAAATGATCTTACGAAATAAAGTAAAACGAATTGCCTCTCTTGCACTCTTTTTGTGTTCATTTAGTGCCTTTGCAGAAAAAGGTCCTGTCTACATTTCGCCCAACAATGACGGTGTTCAGGATCAACTTGAAGTTCCCTTGCAAATAAAAGAAAAGCGTTATGTTGCAGAATGGAGCTTTATTATTTCTGATGAAAAAGGAAATATAGTTCGTATTATTGGCAACAAAGACAAACGTCCCGACACTATTACCGTGGGAACATTTTTCTCTCAGCTTTTTACTCCAAAAGAGGGTGTCGAAATTCCAGCTACTGTTATTTGGAATGGATACTTTGATGACGGTTCTCTTGCTCCCGACGGAACATATTACTATCAGTTTACTGCAACAGACGACAACGGTAACACAGCAACAACTTCAAAACTGAAAGTAATTGTTGACTGTACAGCTCCACGAATTCAGCTTACACAACCTTCTGAATCAGATAAAACATTTGGTGAAGGAGCAAAATCTACACTGCATATTACACAGACTGGTTCTTCCGAAACTCAGTGGACTGGCACAATTGTAGATAACGAAAATAATGTTCGTAAAACATTTAAATGGACTCAGAGTGCTCCGCTTTCACTTGATTGGGATGGAACAGATGACAATGGTTCTATTGTTCCAGATGGCGTTTATTCGTACAGAGTAACTGCAACAGATGAAGCTGGTAACACTTCAGACGCTGCTCAAATTACTAACATCATTTATTCTGGAGAAAAACCTGCTGTTTCTATTTCTATTGCATCAGATAAATATTTTTCTCCTAACAAAGACGGTGTAAAAGATACGATTGAACTTGCTGTTTCTATTGCAAAGCCTGCTTCAAAAACAAATTCACTGGTGTCTTGGAAAGTTGATGTTGTTCGTGTGTCTGACGGCAAAATAGTTCGCTCTTACAGTGGCAAAGACAATGCTCCTGCTTCAATTGTTTTTGATGGAACAGATAGTTCTGGAAAAGTGCTTGAAGAAGGTCAGTACTTTGCTCAAGTAAATGCAAAATATCTTAACGGTTATGACAGCGGAATTAAAAAATCTCCTGTCTTTGTACTTGATGTAACTGCTCCTGTAGCAAGTGTTTCTGTTGAAGGAGATACATTCTCGCCTGATGGAGATGGAAGTCAAGATGCACTGCTTATTATGCAGCGTCAAGAAAAACCGCTTGAACCTGAATGGACAGGAACAAAAGAATGGGTTGGTAAAATTACTTCTAGTTCTGGTGCTGTGGTAAAAACATTTAATTATGGTTCAACTCCCGAAGCTCGTGTCTTGTGGTTTGGCGAAACAGATGACGGTTCTCTTGCTGCAGATGGTTCGTATTCATATACACTTTCTGTTACAGAAAAATCTGGAAACACTGCAAGTTTTTCAACAAAAGAATTTACGCTTGATACTTCAAAAACAGAGCTGGCACTTTCGGCTTCAGTTCCAGCATTCTCACGCAACAGTGCAAGTGCAATTCAATCTGTAAGTTTTGTTCCTCATGTAAAAGCAGCAAGTGGAATTAAAACGTATGAACTAACTATTTCTGATAAAGACGGAAAAACAGTTTATACCGTAAGTGGCACGGGTTCTGTTCCCCCTTCAATCACATGGAATGGATTAGACAGCAATGGTAAAGCTTGTGCCGATGGAACATACACTGCAACATTGCAAACGGTTGCAAACAACGGAACACACTCTAAGGCAAGTCGTTCTGGTATAGTTCTTGATTCTCTTGCTCCAAGTATTTCGCTTACTGCTCCATATATTCTTTTCTCTCCCGATGGAATTTCTTCTAAACAGACTATTCCTTTCTCGGTAACAACAAGTAATGAAACAAAGTGGACAGGAACAATTGTTTCTGAAGAAAAGGCAAGTCTGGTTAGAACTTACACATGGCAGGGAACTGTTCCTAACTTTGATTGGGATGGAACTGACGAAAAAGGTAATGTAGTAACAGATGGTTCTTATACACTTACCATTACTGCAACTGATGCAGCAGGTAATACAGGTTCTGCAAAAATTCAGCACATTAAGGTTGATACTCGTGAAGCAAAAGCCTATGTTACTGCAGATTACGATGCTATTTCTCCAAATGGAGACGGCTTCCGTGACAGTCAGAAATTTGTTATAAAGGCAGCCTTTACTGATTCAATTGAATCCTGGTCATTTAGTATTTTGTCTGCATTGACAGGTCGCGTTGAACGAACTTGGACGAATGATGATTTTAAATCGGTTCTGCCTGCTACAATTGAGTGGGACGGAAAAGATTCTAAGGGTGAGGTATACGAAGGTTCTGTTTTAGGTAAATTGAACATTGTCTATGCAAAAGGAAACAGTGTCGAGGCTGTGAGTGCACCCTTTGTTTGTACTGCAACTCCTCCAAAACTTTCTGTTCAAACTTCACCGCGTTACTTTAGTCCTGACAATGACGGAAATGATGACGACCTCTTTATTAAACTGGGTTGTGTTACAAAAGCAAAACTTTCTTCATGGTCATTTGTTATAAACGATCCTAACGGTCGCGAGTTCTGGCGTACGAGTGGAAAGTCTGCTATTACCGAACAACTTGTGTGGGACGGTCGCGGTTCAAACGGTGAACTGGTTCAGTCTGCAATGGACTACCCTTATGTATTTACTGTTACCGATGAATTAGGCATGACTTCTACTTTTGAGGGAAAAATAAATGTTGATGTTCTGGTAATTCGAGTGGGCGATGTTCTTAAGATGCAAGTTCCGTCTATTATCTTCCGCAGTGACAGTGCAGACTTCGGAATGGCTGGACAAAAAGATGCAGAAGGAAGAACTATTACTTCAGGCATTACTGCTGAACAGAAGGCAAACAATGAGCGAGTGCTTAAGCGTATTGCAGAAATTCTCAAGAAGTTTGAAGACTATAATGTCACTATTGTAGGTCATGCAAACCGTCTTACCGATAATCCCAACGAAGAAACGGTAGATAATCCATCTCAGTGGGGTCCTGCGTTAATACCGCTGTCTTTGCGTCGTGCAGAGTATGTACGCCAGCAGTTGGTGGGCTTAGGCATTTCTTCTGGTCGTCTTTCTGTAGAAGGAAAAGGTGGCACTGAACCCGTTGCCAATACAAAAGACCGCGCAGTAAACTGGAAAAACCGCCGTGTTGAGTTTATTCTAAATAAATAATAAAACTACTTGACAAAGTTCTTGGAATGTAGTACTATCTGTCTACATTCGCAAGAATGATGCTCCCTTAGCTCAGTTGGTAGAGCAACGGACTGTTAATCCGTCTGTCGCAAGTTCAATCCTTGCAGGGGGCG
>DMQP01000120.1 GCA_003455655.1 Treponema sp.
AGATAACTTCCAACTCATTGACATTACACCCTGTTCGTGTTACTGTTAGTCCATTATGAATCAGGCACTTGAAGCACTTAAAGAGAGAGGATTTTTTTCACAATGTACTGATGCAGATGAACTTTCTGCACGAATGGACGCGGGTCCTGTTACTTTTTATGTTGGTTGTGATCCCACTGGTCCTAGTTTGCATATAGGTCACATGGTTCCATTCTTTGCACTGCGTCACTTGCGTCAATTTGGTCACCATGGTCTTGCACTTATTGGTGGCGGTACAGGAAGAATTGGCGACCCTTCTGGTAAAACAGAAATGCGTAAAATGCTTGATTACGATCAGATTGATGCTAATGTTGAAAAAATAAAAGCTCAGCTTGATCGTTTTATTGGTTTTGATAACAAAACTGCTTTTGCGGTTAACAACAAAGATTGGTTAGTAGATCTTAACTACATAGATTTTTTGCGTGACATTGGTTCTTGTTTTAGTGTAAACAAAATGCTTACCTTTGAAGCATACAAGCAACGTCTTGAACGCGGCCTTTCATTTATTGAATTCAACTATCAGCTTTTGCAGGCTTATGACTTTTACATGCTTCACCAAAAGTACGGTTGTATTTTGCAGATTGGTGGTGACGATCAGTGGGGTAACATTACCGCTGGTGTTGACCTTATACGCCGTAAGTTAGGCGGAACTACAGAACTTAACAAAGAGCACGAATCGTTTGGTCTTACATTCCCGCTTATTATGCGAGCAGACGGAAAGAAAATGGGTAAGAGCGAAAAAGGAGCTGTCTTCCTTGATCCAACTCTTACTTCTGTTTTTGATTTCTTCCAGTACTGGCGCAATGTTGCTGATGCAGATGTTGAAAAATTCTTCAAACTTTTCACTTTCCTTCCTCTCAGCGAAATAAGCAGTATTTGTTCAGGAAATATAAACGAAGCAAAAGAAAGACTTGCCTACGAAGTTACTAAAGTTATTCACGGTCAAGAAGAAGCAGATAAAGCCTTATCTGGTGCTCGTGCTGCCTTTAGTGGTGAGGGTGACAAATCTTCAATGCCGACAGTTACTCTTGAAAAGTCACGCTTGGATGCAGGTATTCCTGTGTGCGATGTCTTCTTTGATGCAAAACTGTGTGCTACAAAAAGTGATGCTCGTCGTCTTGTTCAGCAGGGTGGTGCATCAATTAACGGCAAAACTATAAACGATGTAAAAGCACTCATTACTTCTTCAGATGTAGATAGCGATGGGGAACTTGTAGTTAAAGCTGGTAAGAAAAAAATAGCACGCCTTGTGTTTAACTAATTGTTCTTTTTGCCAAAGAGATTTATAAAAAAATCTGCAATGCGTTGGCAAATAGATACAATCCAGTTCCATATACGCATAAAAAAGGAGGGGTTTCGCAGGCGTTCTAGTCTGTGATATCCTTCCAAAAGTTCATCATCAGTGAATTCTTTTCTTAAATTATTTTCTTCTATTTCCATTTCAAGCTGTTTTATCTGGTCAATGTTTTCAACGATGTTAGCATTTATTTTTGCCCAGCCAATAGCTTTTGCTGCTTGTAAGCGTCGTTCTCCGGCAATAAGTTCATATTTTGGAGTGAGTGTTATAGGATTCATTAATCCGTAAGTGCGAAGACTGTCTTTTAGAGGCTCAAGGTCTCCTAAGTCTTTTCGTACTCTTTTTTTAATTTTTATGTCACTGATGTTAACAAGCATAAGGCCTCCCCTTAGTCAAACAGCCAGTTTCCAGTTGGTTCCTGTTCTTCTTCTTCTTCTTCCTCTTCTTCGTCAGTGTACAATTCGCTTGATGGAATTTTGCTATTGAGGAAGCTTAAGTCAGGCATTTCTAAAGGTTCGTAGTCTAAGGGGAATGACCCACCAGATAGAGTGTTTGTTTCTTTTATGCGTACTTTTGCTGTTGTGCTAAAGCCACCGTCTTGATGTCTTTTACAAGGAGTTGTCGGTGCTGTTCCCGGAAGGAAGTAAGAAGTGTGTAAGTTACTTCTTCCGCAAGCTTCTGTCCACAAACCGCCCGATACAGAACAAATATCAAGTTTGGTAATTGTTTCTGGCATAGTGGGGAATGACTTGTAAGGTTTACCATCGTTAGCAACATGCATAAAGTCGCCCCAAGCAACACCAGCGAGTGTAGAACCGGTAATTTGCAGACCCAGTGACTGACCAGGTGTATCAAATCCAAACCAGAAGGCAGCTGTGTAATAGGGAGTAAAGCCAACAGTCCATGCATCGGCCCAGTTTTGTGTTGTTCCTGTTTTACCAGCAGCGGGCATAATAAAGGCATCTCCGTTCATGTTGTAGAAGCGGAACTTATTGCCCTTACCCTTATCTTTGTGAATGGTGTATCGTGTTGAATCGTAGCCTGAACCATACAGAAGTGTTCCAGACTGAACTGTTTCGGTAAGCATCTGCGTCATAATGTATGCAGTTTCTTCACTGATAAGTTGAATGGAATCGCCCTTCGCTCTTTGTTCATCTCGTAATTCTTTTTCCAAATTGCGTATGACATTTCCGTTTTTATCTTCAATGCTCAAAATGGCAATAGGAGTTACTTCTTTTCCTGCATTGGGGAAGGTTGCAAAAGCTTGCGCAAGTTCTATTGGACGAACAGAACAAACACCCAAACCAAGTGTGTAAGAACGAACAAATCCACGAGAAGCAAGATCTGCTTGGCTTATGCCTAAAAGACGAGATGCTCTGTTTATAGCAGCGTCAAATCCTATGCCTTCAAGAACTTGAATTGAGGGAACGTTCATAGAATGAGCAAGTGCGTACCAGACTTGAACATCTCCTTCCCATTCACCTTTGAAGTTTTCGGGAATATAAGGAGTTCCATCTTCATTGCGGA
The DNA here is from genome assembly GCA_003455655.1 of Treponema sp. GTDB lineage: Bacteria > Spirochaetota > Spirochaetia > Treponematales > Treponemataceae > Treponema_D. The sequence continues at coordinate 2,864 of DMQP01000120.1, forward strand.
ATACACGAGGTGTGTCGCTAATGATGGTAGTCATAGTGTACTTACGACTGTCTATTGCTGCAGAGTAGTAGAGTGGCTTGAATGTAGAACCAGGCTGCAACTTTGACTGAACTGCACGAATAAACTGGTTTTCTGAATCAAACTGAGAACCGCCTACCAAAGCGTCAATGCGTCCTGTTCCATTTTCAAGAGCAATCATTGTTCCTTCGATAGTTGTTTTCTTTGCCCTCTGTTTAATAAGCAGATTTCCTTTTGAAACAACATTTGTCTTAAGAGTTTCCATTCCACACAAGAGCGACATAATGTCTATGACAGGATTTATTTCGCTTGTGTAAGCACTCATTGCAAGAGATTCTGAACGTTGCTGGCTTAACTTGAGGCTCGGTAAGTTGAACACTAAGCTTAACAGTTCGGAAAGGGGAATGTATGTTTTAAATGCATTGTTCTGGCGAGAAGTAATTTGCGACTGATAGGTTCGGTTTGCATAAGCTATGTAGTCTTGCATTATTTCTTCTGCTGCTTTTTGGTGCGACAGGTTAAGCGATGTGTTAATGGTGTAACCACTGGTGTAAATGTTTTCTGAACCGTAAGTCATGTCTGCAAGCTGACGGCGTACATATTCACTAAACCAAGGTGCCTGGTCATCGCGCATTTCGTATGCAGATGTTCCGGTGCGGGTGTAGTCAAAGTTTGCCCAATAGTCGTCAAAACTTTCTTCTGCTTCTTCTGCGGTTAAGTATCCGTTTGCAACCATAGTGTCAAGAACATTTTGTTGCCGGGGTAAAACTGCATTGGGGTGTTCAAAAGGATTGAATTCCGCAGGGTTTGAAAGCTGAACAACAAGCAGTGCTGCTTCTGCAGGAGTTATTTCTGTTGCTGGGTGACCAAAGTAGTATTTACTTGCAGCGTTTACACCGTATGTTCCGCCACCAAAATAAATTTTATTTAGATACAGCTCTAGAATTTGATCTTTGGAATAGCGGCGTTCCATTTGAATTGCCCACCACAATTCTCTGAGCTTACGGCTATAAGAAATGTCTGTACGGTCGCAGTAGAGTGTTCCTGCAATTTGCTGGGTAAGAGTAGAACCTCCACCCAAGGTTTTGCCGGTAAGCTTACCCACAACTGCACGCATAATTGATTTTAATGTGTAGCCGTGGTGACTGTAGAACACGCGGTCTTCGCGAGAAATAAGGGCGTCAATCATGTGCTGGGGAAGATCTCCTAGGGCTATGATTTCGCGTTTTTCATCGCTTGCGTATTCGGTAATAAGTTCACCGTTTACATCCAAAAGTTTTGTAGGAAGGGAAGTTTCGAAGTCTGTAAAATTTTCTGTGTTTTTTGTATTAACCGTTACAGCAAGGCCTTTGCCCAGCAGAGCACCAAAAAGAACTGCATTAATCAGTAAAAGGGCAAATAAAATAAAGGGCCACAGGTGTTTTTTTTCCATATATGGCATTTTAGCATAAATGAACTTCTATGACAAGTAGAATGAGAATGGC
>DMQP01000219.1 GCA_003455655.1 Treponema sp.
ATTTTCCCTTTTTTATTGCGCGGCACAAGAGTCGAACTTGTGACCCCCAGCGTGTCATGCTGGTGCTCTAACCAACTGAGCTAGTCGCGCTTCAGATGTTGTCGCAACTATAACAAAAAAAAGCCCTCTTGGTCAATACCAAAAGGGCTCTCTTTCAACCGATACATTGGTAACGATTGTATTATTGTTGTTAATCGAAATGCTTATTTCTTTGCTGCAGGTTTTTTAGCTGCTACTTTTTTTGCAGCAGGTTTCTTTGCAACAGCTTTCTTAGCTACTGCTTTTTTTGCAGCAGGTTTCTTTGCAGTTGTTTTTTTAGCTGCAACTTTTTTTGCTGCGGGTTTCTTTGCTGCAGGCTTTTTTGCAACAGCTTTTTTAGCAGTTGTCTTTACGCTTGCCTTTGCAGTTTTTGTTGTTTTCTTTGCAGCTGTTTTTGCAGTCTTAACAGTCTTCTTTGCTCCAGCCTTTGCGGTTTTTGCAGTAGACTTAGCGCCTGCTTTTGCAGTCTTTGCGGTTGACTTTACAGAAGCTTTTGCAGTCTTTGTTGTTTTCTTTGCAGAAGCTTTTGCAGTTTTTGCGGTTGCCTTTGCACCAGCTTTAGCAACTGTTGCAGTCTTTTCTTTTGCCATTTTAAACTCCTCTTTGAGGTATGAACCCCGTAGATAAATGAATCTCTTAATTATATTAAACACCTATTTATCGGTTGTTGTCAACAAAAAAATAAGTAATTTGAAAAAAATTTTTTTCATTTAAAATTTTTTTTTAGAATTCATTTTTGAATTTATTTTTTTTGTTCACTTATATTTTCATTTGAAAAAATTTTTTGTTTTGTTTTTTTACATGACGCTCTTTGCATTTTAGAAAGTATAAGTGAGTGTAGACGAAATTTTTTTGCTGCGCTATAATATCAGTATGGGTGGAATCAATACTAAAAAGAATGTAAAAGGCGCATCGTCTTCTACAAAAAAAACTGCTGCATCAAAATCATCAGCAAAAAAAACAGCAGTAAAATCAAGTGTAGCAAAATCTAAAACGGTTGCAAAAAAATCTTCCGCAACAGCAGAAAAAAAGACTTCGACAAAAACGACCGCTTCTAAAACTTCTGCAAAAAAAGTAAGCACAAGTAAAGCTCCTGCAAAAACAGTTTCTAAAACTACTGTCGCAAAAACTCCTAGTAAACAACTTCCTTCAAAGAAGCCAGGTGTTTATAGCGAAGCACAAATTATTCACCTCGACGCACTAGAGCATATCCGCTTGCGAAGTGGTATGTATATTGGTCGCTTAGGTGACGGTTCAAATCAGAATGACGGTATTTATGTTCTTCTGAAAGAAGTTATAGACAATGCTGTCGATGAATTTATTATGGGTCATGGAAAACGAATTGATGTTGAAGTAAAAGATAATCGTGTTAAAGTTCGTGACTATGGTCGTGGTATTCCTCTCGGAAAAGTTGTTGAATGTGTAAGCGAAATTAACACTGGTGCAAAATATAATGATGATGTTTTCCAGTTTAGTGTTGGTATGAATGGAGTAGGTACCAAAGCAGTTAACGCATTGTCTTCATACTTTAGAGTTGTTTCTGTTCGTGACGGTCAGTGTACCGATGCAGTATTTGAACAAGGTAAACTTATTTCTCAGCGCACAGGAACGCTTAAACAAAAAGCAGCAAACGGAACTTACTTCGAATTTGTTCCTGATGAATCAATTTTTGGCAAGTATTCATTCAACATGGAATTTGTTGAAAAGCGTATTTGGAATTATGCTTATCTTAATTCTGGACTTACTGTTCGTCTGAATGGACAAGATTATAAGAGTGAAAACGGACTCTTTGACTTGTTGAATAAAGAAATGGAAGATACTGCGCTGTATCCCATAGGAAGTTATAAGGGAACTCATTTGCAGTTTGCTTTTACTCACACTAATTCTTATGGCGAAAACTATTTTTCTTTTGTTAACGGACAGTACACTGCAGATGGCGGAACTCACCTTGCTGCATTTAAAGAAGGTTATGTTAAAGGCATAAACGATTTCTTTGGTACAAGTTACAAAAGTGAAGATGTTCGCGAAGGAATGGCTGCTGCTGTTCTGGTAAAAGTAAAAGATCCTGTCTTTGAAAGTCAGACAAAAAATAAGTTAGGTAATACCGATATTCGTCAGTGGATTGTTGCAGAAACACAAAGTGGTTTAGACAACTGGTTGCATCATAATCCAGAGGCAGCAAAAAAGATTCAAGAAAAAATTCAAGCTAACGAAAAACTTCGAACAGAACTTTCTGCTGTAAAAAAAGAAGCAAAAGAAGCAGCAAAAAAAATTAGTATTCGTATTCCTAAATTAAAGGATTGTAAATATCATGTTCAAGATGGTCCTAAAGGTGAAAATAGCATGATATTTATTACCGAGGGTGATTCAGCTTCGGGAACCATGACTCATTCACGAGATGCTAGTTACCAGGCAATTTTTTCGCTTCGTGGAAAACCAGAAAATATGTATGGTAAAAAGCAGAGTGAAATTTATCGCAATGACGAATTGTATCAACTTATGATGGCCTTGGGAATTGAAACCGATGTGCAGAATCTTAAGTATTCAAAAATTGTTATTGCAACAGATGCCGATAACGACGGATATCACATTCGCAATTTAGTAATGACATTCTTCTTGGGATATTTTGAAGAACTGGTTACCAGTGGTCGTGTCTTTATTTTGGAAACTCCTTTGTTCCGTGTTCGCAATAAAAAAGAAAACATTTACTGTTACAGCGAAGAAGAACGAGATAAGGCTCAAGCAAAACTTGGTAAATCAAGCGAAACAAGCCGCTTCAAAGGTCTTGGAGAAATTAACCCCAGCGAGTTTAGACAGTTTATTGCTCCAGAAACAATGCACTTAACTCCGGTAGAAATAAGTCAGCTTAAAATGGTTCCAAAACTGTTAGGCTTTTACATGGGAAAGAACACACCAGAACGTCGTCAGTTTATAGAAAAACACTTGCTTTCAAACGCAGATATTGACGCATAAGGAATTGATATGGCATACGTTAAGAATTTATTTGACAAAAACTTTATTGAATATGCAAGTTATGTTATTCGTGACCGTGCAATTCCCGATTTGGAAGATGGTCTTAAACCAGTTCAGCGCCGCATCATGCACACATTGTTTGAAATGGATGATGGACGTTTCCAAAAAGTTGCAAATGTTGTAGGACGCGTTATGAAGTATCATCCTCACGGAGATGCTTCAATTAGTGGTGCACTCGTTGTTCTTGCAAATAAAGGTATTTTTATTGAACGACAAGGAAACTTTGGTAACATGTATACAGGAGATGGTGCTTCTGCTCCTCGTTACATTGAATGTCGTGTCCATCCTCTTGCAAAAGAATTTTTAGTTCGTAATCCACATGTAACACATTATGTTCCTAACTACGACGGACGAGACACAGAGCCTGAAGTTTATCGTGCAAAAATTCCTGTTGCTCTTATTATTGGTGCAGAAGGAATTGCTGTTGGTATGAGCACAAAGATTCTTCCCTATAACATTCGTGAAGTTCTTGAAGCAGAAAAGAAAGCACTTAAGGGAGCAAGTTTCGAAATATACCCTGACTTACCCACAGGCGGTCTAATTGATGTAAGTAATTACAATGACGGAAACGGTAAAATCATAACACGGGCAAAGTTTGACATGAGTGACGAAAAGAAAATCGTCATTACAGAATTACCTGTTGATACAACGAGCGACACACTCATGAACTCAATTGAAAATGCTTACAAAAACGGTAAGATAAAAATTGGTGCGATTGAAGATTTTACAACAGACCACTGTCAGATCGAAATAAAACTTCCACGCGGTGTATATGCAAAAGATGTTGAAAAAGCTTTGTATGCTTACACTGATTGTGAAAAATCAATTTCTTGCCAGATGCTGGTCATTAAAGACGGTATGCCTGTTGCAATGACTGCTACTGAAGTAATTAAATACTATGCAAAAAAACTTACTGCAATCATCAAAGATGAGCTTGAGTTTGAACGAAGCGAACTTACAGAAGAATTGCATGCAAGAACTTTGGAACGCATTTTTGTTGAAGAGCGCATCTATAAAAAAATTGAACAGATGAAAACTGCAGAAGGTGTTAACAAAGCTGTTAAAGACGGCTTTAAACCATTTAAAGCAGAATTGATTCGTGACGTAACAGACGATGATGTTGAGCGCCTTTTGAAAATTCCTATCAGACGCATTTCACTCTTTGACATTAACAAGAACAAAGATCAAGTTGCCGCCATTAATGCGCGCCTTAAAGAGATTGCAAAAAAACTCAAAAACTTAACCGCATGTGCTATTGAATATCTTGATGGAATGTTGGCAAAGTTTAAACCAGAAGAACTAGAACGACATACAGAAATTCAGAAGTTCACTGCTGTTGAAGTTAAGAAAATTGTTAAGCGCGAAACTCCCCTTCGTTATGACGATAAGGGTTATTTGGGTACTGGTGTAAGCGGTGGTGTTGAACTTTTAAAGGTTACGCCTTACGACCGTATTTTTGTTATGCGAAAAAGCGGTATTTACAGCGTGTGCGATGTTCCACAAAAATTGTTTGTTGACTCTGGTTTGTGGTACTGTAACTACGCAGATAAAGACATTATTAACAAAGTGCTCTTTACGGTTATATATCGTGACCCTAAAACTCAGTATTGCTTTATAAAGAGGTGTCGCATTCCCAGTTGGATTATGAATCGTGATTACATGATTGCCCCCGACGGAATGGAAGTGCTGCATATTGATACTCGAGAGAAATTTACTTTTACACTTAAATATCTTAAAAAACCCCGTGTAAAAACTTTGGAAGAAACTTTTAAAGCTCAGGACTTCGAAGAAAAAGGACACAAAGCTCAGGGAGTACGGCTTTCGTCACATGAAACGGTTAGCGTTCTTGCCCAAAGTGCTGACGGTCAGGGACAGTTGTTTTCATAATGCGCATTTTGCTTGCTGAATGCAGTGCAGAGACACTTGTCAAAGGTTCTCGTTTTTTAGCTGAAGCTCTTGTTGTTTCCTCACAAGCACAAGCGCGGGAACGTTTGTCTGAACAAAAACGAAAGTATGCAGATGCAACTCATGTTGTTCATGCCTTTGTGTGCGGAGCAGGAGCAGAAGTAAATGGAATGAGTGATGACGGTGAACCTTCTGGAACTGCAGGGCGGCCAGTGCTTGATGTTCTTAAAGGAAGTGGCATTACTAACATTTTGCTTACGGTTACACGCTGGTTTGGTGGTACACTTTTAGGCACAGGTGGTTTAGTGCATGCTTATTCGGATGCAGCAAAACAAGTTCTTGCGCTTTGTAAAACAGAAGAGCTCGTTGCAAAAACACATTTTTCTTTTTGTGTTGATTATGCACAGTATGAAATTGTAAGTAAGCATTTGGAAACGATGCATGTTTCTAATAAGACTGAAGCCTTTGATTCACAGATTGTTATTTCGGGAGATATTTGGTTGAGTGAAGTAGATGCGCTTTGTGTCTATGTGCAAAATCTTTCTCGTGGAAGAAGTCAAGTAAGCTATATAACATAAACTCGCAGGAGGTGTTCTGTGAAACTGATATTTATTCGTCATGCGGATCCTGACTATTTAAATAACACTATAACCGAAAAGGGGGAAAGGGAAGCGGAGCTTTTGGCTCAGCGTATGGCCTCTTGGAAAAACATAACAGACATTTATTGTTCCCCCTATGGACGAGCACAAGATACTCTTAAACCTGCGCTTTTAAAAATGGATCGAAGTGCAACTACATTAGACTGGCTTCGTGAATTTGACTATCATGTTATAGATCCTTTTACAAAGAAAGAACGTTCTGTGTGTTGGGACATACTGCCACGCAATTTGTATGCAGAAAAAAAATTCTTTGACAGAACAAAATGGTCTTCTGTTCCCTACTTAAAAAAAGCAAACATTGATACTTATTATTCGCAAGTATGTTATGGCTTTGACACTCTCTTAGAAGCTTATGATTACACTCGCATAGATGCAGATAAAGCAATTTATAATTGTCTACCGCATTTAACTGACCAAGAGGCTGCTTGTGATTCTCACTTGTTGGCATCTCAAAAAAATCTTGATGACAGAAATATAGTCTTTGTTTGTCACCTGGGTGTGATGTTTGCTCTTATTGGTCATCTTACTGGTATAAGTCCTATGCAGTTGTGGCACGGATTTTTTGTTGCTCCTACTTCAGTTACTGTTTTAGGAACAGAAGAGCGAGTGCCTGGTGAAGTAATGTTTCGTGTTCAAACATTAGGCGATGTAAGTCATTTGACTTTTGCTGGAGAAAGCCCCTCTGCAAGCGGTTACTTTGGAAATGTTACTGCCTTTTAGTTTGTGTTTTTCCAGTGTCTGCGGTAATGCTGTCTTCTGTATTCCGATGGTGTTAGACCTAAATATTTTTTGAATGTTCGAATAAAGTGACTGTGTGAAGAAAACGAAAAATAATTACTAATCGCTTGCGGAGAATAATCTGCATAAGAAAGCATATTTGCCGCTGCTTCAATTTTTTTCTTTCTGATATATTCTTGAATGGTCATGCCTGTTTCTTTTTTAAACAGAACGCACAAATAGTTTTTATGAATACCTGCTTCTTCTGCAAGAGATTCTAATGTAATTCGTTCGTGCAAGTGATCGTAGATGTAATCGCAAACTCTACGCACAGCTCGCGAAAGAGCTTTTACTGCTCGTAATTTTTTCATTCTGTCTGCAAAGTCAAAGACCAATTCTTGGTGCAGCAGATAAATAGATTCTTTATCTTTACAAGTGTCTATTTGCTGAATGTAAACATCACTTAAAGTGTATGCGGTTTCGCTTTCAAGTCCGCCTTCAATACAAAAGCGCGTTACAAGAGCGACTGTTATAATAAGGTGATATTTTAAATTACGCAAACTGTCTTGTGAAAGTTTTCCCAGTTTTGAATCTTGCAGGGGAAGCATAATTTTTTGCAATGTTTCAAAGTCACCGTTTTTTACTGCGTCATAAAATTCCAGTTCTCGTTCGTAAGCAAGATGAAAACTTTCATGTTCACGTTGTAAAAATAATTTGTGAGATAAAATTTGTTCTCGAGAAACACGCTCTTTCATATGTTCAGTATAGAAAAAATAGTAAGAATATGCAATAAATCTTAAAAAAATGATATTTTTCTTAAATAAAGAGGTGTATTCTATATAATTGAGAACTATGGAAGAGGAGGCCGATATGGGCTTAAAAAAATCACTTGGTGAGCATGCAAAATATGTGCTCGCTTTTGGTCTTGTTTTAACAATGGTATGCGTAAGTTCTTGTGGTGGTAAGACAGAAACCGCTTCGTATGAACCGCAGAATTCAATGTACAGTCTTTCTGATGTTGTTTGGCAAGATGATTTTAATGGTCGTTCGCTTAACATGAATGACTGGAACTATGAGTATCATGAACCTGGTTGGGTTAACAACGAACTTCAAAAGTATGTTGATTCCCAAAAAAATATTTATGTTAAAAATGGAACACTTGTTATTCAAGCAATTAAAACAGAACGCAATGGTCAAGTGTCTTACACTTCTGGTCGCGTAAACACTCAGAACAAACATGACTTTAAATACGGTCGATTTGAAGCACGTCTTAAAGTTCCTCGTGGACAGGGATTTTTACCTGCATTTTGGATGATGCCAACTCAAGAAAATTTGTATGGTCAGTGGCCCAAGTGTGGTGAAATAGACATTATGGAAGTGTTGGGAAATAAAACCGACACACAGTATGGAACAATTCACTTTGGCGAACCACATGCAGAACATCAAGGTACATACACTAAATTTGGAGAGGATTTTTCTGAAGACTTCCATATTTATGCGTGTGAATGGGATCCTGGTGAAATCCGTTTTTATATTGATGATGTTATGTTCTATCATACGAGTGATTGGTTTACAAAAAAACAGGGCTTTGGTGAAATAACCTATCCTGCTCCTTTTGATCAACCCTTCTATATGATTTTAAATGTTGCTGTTGGTGGTAACTGGCCTGGAAATCCCGACCCCGACATGGAGTTTAAAGAAAATGCACAGATGGTAATTGATTACGTTCGTGTATATCAAAAACCTTCTTACGACGAAAATGTTAGTAAACCAGAAGCACCCGCTGTTGTTCTTCGTGAACCAGATGCGAGTGGTAACTATGTTGCAAACAGTACATTCAGTCTTGCAGAAAAGCTTGATGACAGTAAAGATTGGTCTTTCCTTTTGTTTGGAACAGGAAAAGGTTCAGCTTCTATTTCTAAAAATGAATTGCATATTGTAAGCGAAACTGCAGGCGACCTTGACTATAGTGTTCAGGTTGTACAGCCTAACATTCCGCTCGAAAAAGGTGCAGGGTATCACTATCAGTTTGATGCTTATGCGGATGAACCTCGTACTATTATTACAGCTATTACTGCTCCGAATGCAGGTTGGGTTCGTTATCTTCCCGACACAAAACTTGATGTTACTACGAAAAAGCAAACTTATGAATTTGATTTTGTTATGAAAGATGCAACTGATCCTACAGGACGAATTGAATTCAATCTTGGAAATCAGAACGCAACCGCTACTGTTCACATAAGCAATGTTCGCTTTGAACGCACTGCAGAAGCTTCTGGTGACGACTCGCTTAACATTTTGCCCGATGGAAACTATGTCTTTAACGGACAGTTCCAAGAAGGTAAAGATCGCATGGAGCACTGGACTGTTGATGCAAACGACAGTACTTTGGTTGGTGTAACTAATGTGAACAATGTTCGCGAGTTCTGCACAAAAACTCTGGTGACACTTTCTCAAAATGTAGATGTTCGTGGCGGTAAAGAATATGTTGTTATGTTTGATGCTTATTCTGAATCTTCTGCAGAAGTAAAGGTAACAGTAAGTGATGGCGCTTTTGTTGAAAGTTTTAGTCAGACCATTTCTGCAAATAAAAGTTCTTACAAACTTCCTTTCGTAACGGGAACAAAAGTGCATGGAGCAAATCTTTCTATAAGCATAAGCCCTTCTGGAACAACTTATATTGATAATGTTCGTCTTCAGGAAAACAGCATGGTTGTAAATGGTGATTTTTCAAGTGGACTTACCGGATATTCTGTGTATGCACATGATGAAGCAACGCTTGATTATGCTGTCGATAGTTTAAGCGAAGATGATGCTTTGTGTGTTAACATTCGTGACACAGGAAGTTCAGATTGGATGATTCAACTTAAACAAGAAAACATTACGCTTGAAAAAGGTAAGACTTACCATATTGCCTTTGATGCAAAGAGTTCGCTTGCTCGAGACATTATGTATGCTTTGCAGCGTGATGGTTCTAACGATGACAACTGGATTCCTTATTCTGGCTCACAGATAATTTCTGTTGCTGAAAATTTTGCTCATTATGAAACTACATTCACAATGGAAAACGAAACCGACAGTGCAACAATCCTTAGTATTTCAATGGGTGCTGTAAACGGTAAGCGCATTAAAGACGCACATACAGTTACTTTAGATAACATTGTGATTGAAGAAGTTAAGTAAGACAAACTCTTTAAAAACAAAATGGGGTGTACTTTGAAGTGCACCCCATTTTTTTATAAGTGTTAAAACTTATGCTTTAACAAATTCTTTTTTCAAGAAGTCAAGATCAAGTTCAGGATACAGCACATGAGCTTTCAGTAATGTGTCTACGCGTTTTCTTGCTTGTTCCTGTACAGATGCATCAAGATCAATCTTTCCTTTTGCAGGTTTGCCTTCTTTGGTAAGTCCTGGTTTTGTTCCCTTAAGTACAAAGTCAATGATTGAAGCAACTTCTTTCATGTCATTTTCATTCATACCTAAAGTAGTAAGACCTGGAGTTCCTACACGAATACCACTTGTCCACCATGCACCATTTTTGTCATAGGGAAGTGCATTTGCGTTTGCAGTTACACCACACTGGAAGAGGGCTGCTTCTGCCTGTTTACCGGTAAGACCGTATGTTGTTACATCAATAAGCATAAGATGGTTTTCTGTTCCACCTGTCTGAAGAACCATGCCCAGTTTTTGACATTCAGCTGCAAGTGCCTGTGCATTCTTTACTACATTCTGTGCATACTGCTGATATGCGGGAGTGCGTGCTTCTTTGAATGCAACTGCTTTTGCTGCCATAACATGACCAAGTGGACCTCCTAATACCATAGGACATCCTTTGTTTACGTAGTCTTTGAATTCTTCTTTACAAAGAATCATTGCTCCACGAGGTCCGCGCAGTGTTTTGTGTGTGGTGGTGGTAACAATGTCTGCCCACTTAACTGGATCGTAGTCACCGGTAAAGACTTTTCCTGCAACCAAACCAGCAAAGTGTGCCATGTCAACCATGAGTACTGCTCCACACTTATCTGCAATTTCACGGAAGCGTTTGAAGTTTATTTTACGAGGATATGCAGAATAACCTGTCAAGAGAATGAGCGGTTTTACTTCCATAGCCTGCTTTTCGATAGCATCGTAGTCTAAGAGACCTGTTTCTTTGTCTACACCGTAAGGATGACTTTCAAACATGCGTGCAGAAACATTCATACGGTATCCGTGTGTAAGGTGACCACCACAGCTGTAATCAAGCCCCATCAGTTTTTGATTGCCAAAGCGTTTGCGCAACATGTCAAACTGTTCGTCTGTAAGTTCTGCAAGAGATTTTACTCCCAGTTCTTCTAGAGTAGGTGTTTCTACCTTAGCACTTAAAATAGCCCAGTATGCAACTAAGTTTGTGTCTGCTCCAGAGTGAGGCTGAACATAAGCGTAGTCTGCACCAAACAAAGCTTCTGCTTCGCGTGCAGCAACATTTTCTACAGCGTCAATGTTAACACATCCTCCGTAGTAGCGGTGCTCGGGGAAGCCTTCTGCATATTTGTCGGTTAAAAGGTTACCCATAGTTAACTGAACAGCAAGAGAGCAGTAGTTTTCACTGGCAACCAGCTTTAAGTGTCTACGCTGATTTTCAAGTTCATTTACAACTGATGCTGCAATATCGGGAGCGACAGTTGCGGTCTGCTGTAAGTTTGCTACATAAGCAAGCATTGCAGGATTGGGTTTTCCGTTACATGATGCAAGGTAATCTTCGATAGGGGTGGACATAATTCCTCCAGACTTGATTCAATTTGTTTGAAAGAGTTTACTTTATTATGAAGAATTGTACAATACTTGTGCTTTTGGCAGTAGATTTTTACCACTTAATAAAGCGGTCATCTTTTTGGCGTTCAAAATAATCAATAATGCGTTTTCGACTGTCGTCATTGTCTTTTGCATTAAGCATTTGACTTGCAAAGTAATGGCCAAAAGTAAAGTTCTGGCAGTAGTAAGAAAAAAAGCGTTGCAATCTTGTTCTGTGAAATTCTGGAGGCTGACATTCTTCCACATCTTTAATAAAGGTCAAGGCAAAGTCTTGTGCATCTAGTGTTCGACTTCCTATAAGATTTGGTTGTGCAAGTTGTGCAAAGAGCCAAGGCTTTTGAGCGGCAGCGCGAGCAATCATTATTCCTTGGGCGTGAGGTGCAAGGGATTGGGCATACTGTGCAGAAGTTATGTCGCCTATGCAACCGTTTAGTACGACTTGTATGTGAGGATATCGCTGTGCAAGAGCTTCTACCATTTGGTAGCGGGGAAGTGTTCGATATTTTTCTTTTTGCGTGCGAGCGTGTAGTGTAAACAGTTCAACACCTTCTTGGCAGAGCATGTCGGTAAATGAAAAAAATGAATGTTCTGTCCAATCTTCTTTTCCCAGCCTGAACTTCACACTCAGTCTCATGTGTTTACCGCTTTGTCTTTCGTATTGGTCTAATGATTTTTTTACTCCACGAACAGCACTTCTTGTTTGTTCAAGAGATTTTGTCATCCATGCAATGCCAGCGCCGGTTTTGTAAATTTGAGGAGCACTACAACCCATGTTTATGTCTACACCAATGCCACCTTTTTGCGCCACTATAGCTGCTGCTTCAGAAAGACTTTCTGCATCAGATGAAGTGAGTTGCCAAACCATTTTGTCTGGAGCTGCTTGATTTAGAAGATACGAATATTCGAAAGGCCCTCTGTGTAAGAGTGAGGGGGCATGAATCATTTCGGTAAAGTATTCATCACAGCCGCCAAAACGTTCCACACTTCTGCGGAACGCTTCGTGACTGACTGTTGCCATAGGGGCAAGAATGTATTTCATTAGATTTTATGAATGAGCGATTCAACCTTTGCTGCAGCATCGTCTACATAATCGACTTCAAGCTGTTCTACTTCACCGTTATCTACCGTAACTGACATAGTCTGTTCAATTGGAATACGTGCAAGAACAGGAAGACCAAAATCGTTAGCAATGCCCTGAATGTTGCTTTCTCCAAAGATTTTTATTTCTTTGTTACAGTCGGGGCACTTTACATAACTCATGTTTTCTATAAGCCCTAAAACAGGAATGTTCATAGTGTTTGCCATTTTGACTGCTTTTTCAACAATGACTCTAACTAACTGCTGAGGAGATGCAACAACAATAATAGCGTCTATGGGTAAGGTTTGGAAAACAGTAAGGGGAACATCACCTGTTCCAGGGGGACAGTCAACAAACATAACATCTACATCATCCCATAAAACATTTGTCCAGAACTGACGCACCACACCAGAGATAATAGGTCCTCGCCAAATTACAGGATCTGTTTGATCGGGTAAGAGAAAATTCATAGACATTATTTTTGTGCCCTTTTGACTTACCACTGGTTTTATGTATTCTACTTGTTTACCGTTTGAGTCTGTGCGTAAGCCTGCTTCTGCTTTTTCTTCACCTAAACCAAATGCTGTCGGAATTGAAGGTCCTGTAATGTCTGCATCGAGAATTGCTGTTTTAAATCCATCGCGATTAACTTTACAAGTAAGCAAACTGGTAACGAGCGATTTACCAACACCGCCTTTACCACTTACAATGCCAATAACTTTTTTGATAGAAGAACCCTCTGCTGGTTTTTCGTGCATGTCTTGAGGTGTTGAGCGTTGAGCACAGCTTTCGCCACATGATGAACATTTGTGATCGCAATTTGAAGAATCTGCCATAATCTTTACCTCTAAAAAAAAATACTATTACAAATATACTAGAATTTCGCTGTTAAGGCAAAGGGTGAAATTAAAGTATTGCTCCTACGGCACCTAAGACACCTAAACTTGCTAAAAGCATAATAACTCCTGCAAGTAGCACTCCTACCATAACGGCTATAATGGTATCTCGAGCTTTCATGTCTAAAAGACTTGCGGCAAGGGTTCCTGTCCACGCGCCTGTTCCGGGAAGGGGAATACCTACAAATAGCATAAGGGCAATAAAGAGTCCGTAGCCTGCTTTAGCCTGTAATTTTTTTCCTGCATTAGAACCTGTGGTTAAAAAGAAAGTGCATACTTTGCCAATGAATTTTTTGTCTTGTCCCCACTCAAGAAATTTTCTAGCAAAAAAGAAAATAATAGGAACAGGAAGCATGTTTCCCAAAATGCACAGGACATAGGTTGCAATCATCTGGGGAATGTTTTCGGTGTTTATAAGACCCCATGCAGTTGCAATAGGAATGGCGCCTCGTAATTCAATAAGCGGAACCATACAAATAAAAAAGACAGCAATGTATTTTTTTAGCATAGACCAAGTATATAGCAAAGACATTTATGCGTCAAACAGTGACTGGTCAAAATCTTCGCTGTTACCAGACCAGACAATGTGCCCATTTTTCAAAAGAATTATTTTATGTGAAATAGCTTTTGCTTCGTCTAAATCATGTGTTACAAAAATTGCTGTTTGTTTGCCTTGCGTTAATGTGTCATGAATGTTTGCAGCAAGTTTTTTTCTAAGTGGTGCATCAAGAGAACTAAGGGGTTCATCGAGAAGAACCAGTTGCGGTTGTGTAATAAGTGTTCGACAAAGGGCAACTCTTTGTGCTTCTCCTCCAGAAAGTGTTTCTGGTTTACGCTTTGCAAAAGACTCTAATCCCATTGATTCAAGAAGCCTTCTTGCTTGTTTTCGTGCATCGCTTTTTGCAATTCCTTTGCACACAAGTCCGTATGCAACATTGTCTTCGATGTTCATGTGTAAAAAAAGAGATGGCGATTGAAACACCATGCCACAGTTACGCTTACCCGGCGCAAGTTTTGTTATGTCTTTTCCCGAAAGCAAAATGCTCTGTTGTTGCTGGTCTGGGCGTTTGTCTAGTTTTTCTAAACCTGCAATAAGACGAAGTATGGTAGACTTTCCACATCCACTGGGGCCTACTAAAGAAACAATGCATCCTTTTTCAAGTTCAAATGAAAGATCTATGGTTCTGTTGGGCCAGCTTTTGAATAAACCTTTTGCTTCAAAGAACATGTGCATTTCCTCCTTTTGAAGAAGCGGTAAATGTTAGAGCGCACAAAGTCATACACAGTATGCCTAGTAGTAAACCTGCTGCACTGGCTTGTTCAAATCGGTAAGATGCTGCAAGTCTGTAGACATAGAGTGCAAGGGTAGAACTTTTGGGAAGATTAAGAAGTAGGGGAAGTGTTGCATCTCCTGCACTGAGAGCAAGAGACAGTGTAAAAGCGCTGTAAAGTTTGTTTTTACAAAGTGGTAAGTAAATGCGAAAAATACTGTCTAATCGTGATGGAGAAAGAAGCAGAGCAGAGTCTGTAATGTTTTGCGGAATCGTCTCTACTGCAGAATAAATTTGTCTAAAGGCAAAAGGCCACATAAGTGCTACTTGGCAAAAGCAAAGACTTGTTTCTGTTGCCTGATGAAGCGTTTTCATAATGCCTATGCCGAGTACGACAGAAGAAACTGCCATAGGAAGTAGGGGAATAAGTGACTGTAGAGATGTGCCTTTTTGTTTTCTTTGTCTTAGGGTGCAGAGCATGCAATAAGTGAATGCACAAAGCGTACAACAGGAAGCCGTTCGAACTCCTATGCTAAGTGTGTTGAACAAAGACCGGTAGAAGTCTTGAGAGAGAACAAGTGTTTTTACTGCTTTGAATGATGATATAAAAAGAGAAGCAAAGGGACAGACAAAACAGATTGTAATAACAAGCATGAGGGGAATAAAAAAAATATAATCTTTTGCGGTAAGCGAACTTTGTTCTCTTTCATGTTTTAACGAAAGCCCTGTTGTGTGTTTTGTTCTTTCTTCCATCCATGACCATACGAATAAAATAACAAGAGCTGTTGCAGTTTCTAGAAGGGCAAAACGTGCTGCGTTTGTAAAATCAAGTTGCGCTCTTCCTGCTTGGTAAATTGCAACTTCGAATGTAGTAGAACCTTTTGCTCCAAACAAAAGGACAATCATAAAAGAAAAAAAACAAAAAAGAAAAATAGGTACGCAAGAAGAAACAATTGACGGTAATAGTTGGTGAATTGTTATTGTTCGGAAAATGCGAAAGGGTTTTGCTCCTAACAGTAATGCACTTTCTTTTTGACTTAAATCAATTCTTGCCCAAGCTGAAGCTACTGAAATCATTACCAGCGGAAAATTGTAAAAGCCTTGTGTAAAGACAATGCCTGCGAATGAATATAAAAAAGTAAGCGGTTGGGGTAAAAGTCTGTTTATGTATCCGTTAATACCAAAGAATGAAATGTAAGC
>DMQP01000134.1 GCA_003455655.1 Treponema sp.
TGCATCAATCTGAGGAAACAAAAGATAAAGACTAAGTGCAACCAGAGTAAAGTTCATTTACATCCCCAAAAACTCTGTAAGGTATAAATCTGGATCAAAGGGAGCAATATCTTCGTAGTGTTCACCGGTGCAAACAAAGGCAACTGGTATGTTCAACTGTTTACCAATGGTTATAAGTTCACCACCTTTTGCAGTTGAATCGTACTTTGTAAGCACAAGAGCATCCACACCGACTGCTTCATGAAAAACTTCTGCTTGCCTTACCGCATTCTGTCCTGTTGTTGCATCTATGACAAGAATTTTTTTATAACAATCTTCACTTGCTTTACTTTGTGCAATACGATCTATTTTTTTTAGTTCGTTAACAAGATTTTCTTTATTGTGCAAACGACCAGCGGTATCTGCAAGTACAAGACCTCCGCCATGAGACTGACAGGCAGCACAAGCGTCAAAAACAACCGCAGCTGGATCGCTTCCCATTTGATGTTTAACCACACGAAGGCCCAGCCTTTGTCCATGCATACTTATTTGATCTACCGCAGCAGCACGGAAGGTATCGCTTGCAGCCATAATAACTTGTTCACCAGCATCTGAAAAAACTTTTGCCATTTTTGCAACACTGGTTGTTTTTCCGACACCGTTTACACCGAGCACTAAAAAAACATTTACCTTTCCTTTTTGAACATTAAGTTCTGCTCTTTTTACACAGCCCGAAAGCATTGCTTTTAATTCCTGACTGATTGCTTCTTGACCATGCAGTTTTTTTTCTTTGCATGCTTTTTGTAATTGTTCAACAATTTCAAACGAAAGTTTTGCACCTACATCACCTTCAACAAGAGCGTCGGCAAGGTCGTCAAAAAAATCATCATCTTCCGCAGAATGCAAACCAAAGAGTGATTTTAATTTCTGAGCAAAAGACATTTAGTGTTCCTCCACAGACGGTGGCAGCGCACGCACTTCTGCCGGAATAACAGAATCTGCAGCACGCAAATAGCGCACCAGTTCAATTATAAAAAATACCGTACATGCAGCGCTTATACCCAGCGTTACATAGGTTGCAACATTCCATGCATAAACAGTTTCTAGAGAATTGAGTGAACCCGCAAGATAGGCATTTCTTGCAGAAGCATAATTTCCCCAACACAAAAAAGTAAAAGGAAGCGACACAAGAAGTGCTGAATAAGCTCTGTATGTCCAAATGCGCCTCGTGTCTATAAGAGATGCTGCATTTTCTGTTTTCGTTTCCAGAGACAGTTGTTGCCCCGAAACCTGTAACTGTTGCGGAATAAGGAAAAATGCAGTTTGATCAGAAACAGAACCGTCTTCATTTAAGCGAACAATCTGACCTAAGGAATTTTGTCCACCCAACATAAGATGAACTCTTCCGTCTTTAGTTGTTTTTTGCAAAAGATCTGAAGTGTAAAAAGCAAGAGACTGGTCATCGGCAAGAAGAGATTTTTTTAGCGAAAGATCAACTTCAATTTCTTGAAGTGGTAAAAGGTTTACCCGAATGTCATACACAGGTGATTCAGAAAAAGAATAAGAAAAACGTTTTGTTACATACCCTTCGCAAGAAACTTCAACATTATGAATACCCGCATTAACTAATTGTTCAGCATCGCCTTCATCATACATAATTCCGTCGATAGCAACTCTCATGTTAGAAGCACATTCTGAGGGAGTAATTTTAAAATGAAGTTCTACCGGAAGACTATTTGTTACGTAAGGAATAAGAGATTCAGCGAGCCTTTCTGCAAGTGTTACAATATCTGAAAGAGAACCAACTTCTGTTACAGTTCCCACCACTGTAGCACCAGGAAAAACGGTAAGACTTGCAGTAACAGATGCATAATTTCCATACACGCGAATGTCTGCAGTTATAAGTCCGTTAATACCAGCTTTACTCACTGCATTTTGATAGGTTTGACTTTGTGGCGAAAGTCCAATTGCTTCTTGAGGAAGAACAAAAAGACTTTCTCTTAGCTGAAGACTTTCTGCTTTTACAGAACTTATTTTTTGAGAACTAAGCGCTTTTGTTTTTGCAAGATTCTGTTCAAGTTTTTTTTCTATATCTGATATTTTTTTTTCTGCAGAATTCAATTTGCTTTGGAACGTAAATCCACTTGCTCCGCTTATAACAATTGAATCTCTTTCTTGAACCGCAGCAGACAGTTGTAAAAACAGAGCAATTCGTTCTGAACGAAGAGAAGCAAGAGAACGCTCTTCAAGCTCTTTTTCTGAAGGAAGGCGAACCAAGTTTTCTGAAATTTGTTCCAGAATTAAAAGAGGCAGTTCTTCGGCAGCTTTTTTTTCTGAAGCAGAAATTTCGCGTACCTGCACATAGTTAAAGGCTTCTGCAGCAAGCGTCCAATCTAAGGCGTAGGATGCAAACTGACACAGAAGAGTTAACAAGCACAGGACACAAAAGCGCAAACGCATGGCTAAACCTCATCGTTTTCCATATCGTCGTCTGAAGAATCAAGAGGAAGTCCTTTCCATTTTGCAGCAAGGAAGGCATCAAGAAAATCGTCAATATCTCCGTCCATAACAGCCTGAATGTTTCCAACAGAAAACTTTGTACGATGATCTTTAACCATAGTGTATGGCTGGAACACATAGCTACGAATCTGACTTCCAAATGAAATATCTTTTTTTTCAGACGCAAACTTCATGTTCTCTTTTTCTTTTTCTGCTTTGTAGTATTCATACAAGCGAGACCGAAGTTCACTCATTGCGGTTGCACGGTTCATTAACTGACTGCGCTCACTTTCACACTGAACAACAATACCTGTGGGAATATGTGTAAAGCGAACTGCAGAATCTGTTTTGTTAACATGCTGACCACCCTTTCCGCCTGCACGGAAGGTATCGACACGCAAGTCTTTGGGATCAATTTTAACTTCAATGCTATCGTCAAGAACAGGGAAAACATAAACACTGGCAAAAGAAGTATGACGGCGTGCGTTTGCGTCAAAAGGACTAATTCTAACAAGCCTATGCACACCCGCTTCTCCTTTGGTGTAACCGTATACGTAGTCTCCAGAAATGCGCATGTTAATTGATTTAAGACCGCCTTCTGCTTCTTCTTCTGCAAGCACATCAACTTTATAACCGTGACGTTCAGCCCATCTTTGATACATTCGACTTAACATAAAGGCCCAGTCACAAGCTTCTGTTCCACCTGCACCAGCATGCACAGAAAGGAAGCAGTCATTTTTATCTACTTCATCAGAAAGAAGATTCAAAATACTCTGATGTTCATATTCAGCTTTTGCTTTTTCGTATAATTCGCGCAGTTCTTTTTCTACACTCTGATCATTTTCTTCGATACCCAATTCATACAGTGTTTCCATGTCGGCAACTTGAGTCTGTAAGTCTTTCCAGGGTTCAATTCGGCCTTTAAGCAGTTTGATGTCATTCATGACTTTACTGGCTTTTGCATTATCATCCCAAAAACCAGGGGCCGTTGTTAGGGCTTCTTTTTCAGCTATTTTTTTTGCAATATCGTCCGGGTCAAAGACGCCCCCAGACATCCATAATGTTTTCCTTCAACTCGGAAATAGGTTCTTTTAAATCCTCAAGCATCATTACCCCCTTTGAGCATTACCCTTCATGCGGCAACGCTTCCACCTTTTTTGCTTTAGTTCAGTTATGACAAACATTCCTTCTACCGGAAACTGATACAAACGTACCGTGTCGTAATAGTCAGTAACGCGATCAATGTTTTTTTTGAGTTCGGCAAGTCTGGCTTCTGTAACATCCACGCTTTCCCAACAGGCACGCTGAACTTTTTTGAATCCCGACTCAGCAAGCACTGTTACCAAAGCATTGGCGCTCTCTACTCCACCCGGATCCAATACTACGGAAACAAACATATTTTATAGAATAAACTAAACACAAGTAATTGTCAAATATGAAAAGAATTTTGTCTCTTATTCCGATACATAAAGCATGAAGCGTTTCTTTTTATGCCTTGCACTCTTAGTCAGCACTAACTTTGCACATGCACTCATGATTTACCGGCCCAGCAATTCTGGCGGAATAAATGACATTCGCTGCTATCTCAAAATTGAAGACATGGAAGGAAACGATGTTACCCTAACCGCAGCAAATGTATGGTATTCATGGTACGACACCTTTAAAACAGTTCACACATACGAAAAAAGTCCCTACCTTTCTGGCGGAATGATTATGCATATCTTTTTTAACCCGGGAACATATAAACTTACTTTTTACACTCCACTTGAAAAACAAAATGCTTACGACACATCACTTCCCCACACAGGGCAAAGCTGGAATTCAAACACATACATTTACAACACCGAAGACAAAAAGTTAAAAGCAATTTTTGTAAGTCCTGTTGCTAACGAAAACGGATTTTACATAGGCTCATGGCATATAGATTACAAAGCACCTCAATACTACATCTACACAAAGCCCTATCGCATATACGAATAAATTGCACAAAACAAAAATTTTCGCTACACTAGGCGCATGAAAACTCGCGCTGTCCTTTTTGATTTAGACGGAACACTTCTTAACACACTCACTGACATTGCAACTGGCTGTAACCAAGCGCTTTCACAATTTGGACTGGAAGAAAAATCGCTTGAACAGATTCGGCTTTCGGTTGGAAACGGCTTTAAAAAATTGGTAGAACGAATTGTTCCCCAAGGAAAAGAAAATCCGCAATTTGAACAAATTTTTCACACGGCAGAAAATCTGTACTCACAACATGCCCTTGACAAAACCTGCCCCTACGAAGGAATTCTTCCCCTTATGGAGGAACTAAAAAAACAACACATTCTGATGGGCATTGTTTCAAACAAACCTGATGCAGAAGTAAAAAAACTTGCACGACACTTTTTTGCAGATTTTGTTTCAGAAGATGCAGCAGTTGGCGAAAAAGAAAGTGAAGGCATACGAAAAAAACCTGCTCCCGACGCAGCCCTAAGCATACTAAAAACGCTGAATGTAAGCGCAGACCAAAGTTGTTATGTGGGCGACTCAGATGTAGACATAGAAACAGCACACAATGCAAAGCTTTTTTGCATAAGTGTTACGTGGGGATTTAGAACTCGTGATTTTTTAATTGAACACGGAGCACAAAGTCTTATTGACAAACCACAGCAATTGATTCAGGTATTACCCTAAGATGCAAGAATTTCTTTCAGGTCACATTGCAGAAGAACTCGCCTTTTACCGCATAAGAAGCTCTGTAAGTGAATGTGCAAAAACAGAAGAAGGGCGAGCCCGCATTTTATGTGTAGAACCCACAGCAAATGCAGAAAGCATTGCGCACAAAAAAAGTTTTTCAAAAGAGTGGACAGTCTTTCTTTCTTCGCAAAGAAAAGATGCACTTTCTTTTTTCCCAACTGTAAAACCCTTGTTTATGACGTTAGGAAAACAAGGAGCTTCTCTTTCGCTTGAACAGCTTCATGCGTTAGGTCAATTTTGTAACACTTGTATAAACGTAAAAAAATCAATTCACGAAGCAAAAGATTCTCTTCACATTGTTCACCTTGCAGAAGTATGTAGTTCCATAAGCGATCTTCATGCAGCACAAAACATAATCTATTCGATTATTGATAAAGACGGACAGCTAAAAGATCTTCCGCAACTACAAGAAATACGACAGCACATTACACAAGCTCAGCATGAAATTGAATCTGCAATAAAAAAATACACTTCAGACCCAACACTTAATTCTTCACTTCAGTCAAAAGTTCCTGCATTAAAATCGGGACGACAACTCATTGCCTTGCGTTCAGACAGAAGAGGAGATATTAAAGGCATTGTTCACGAAGTAAGCAGTAGCGGACAAACCGTTTTTATTGAACCCGAAGAAGCAGTTAAAGCAAACAACGATTTAGTTCAAGAGCAGTATCGTCTTCAAGCAGAGATTCATAAAATTCTTATTGAAACAACAAGTCAACTGTCTCCCTTCAAAAGTGATTTTGAAAATGCCCACGAAAAGATTTTGTTTTTAGATGAAACATTCGCTGCAGCAAAATGGGGTCTTACGGTAAACGGAATTTTTGCAGAAGATTGTCACGAAGACACACCGCTTGCACTCATTCAAGCACGACATCCGCTATTAGGAAAAAACGCAGTTCCCATAGATGTTGTTTTTATGCATGGGAAAAGAGTGCTTATTATTACAGGTCCCAACACTGGCGGAAAAACAGTAACGCTTAAAACCATTGCACTTTTTGCGTTAATGAACCAAGCAGGATTTCCTCTTCCTGCAAAAGAAGGAACTCGTCTGCCACTCTTTACATCTGTATTTGCAGATATTGGAGATGAACAATCTATTGACCAGTCTTTGAGTACCTTTGCAGGTCACATGAAAAATCTTGCGCAAATGCTCTCTT
>DMQP01000103.1 GCA_003455655.1 Treponema sp.
GGTGTCTGGAAGACGACTGCCGGTGCGCTTACTAAATCAACAACCGGTACTGATGCCGCTGCCGATAAAAACAGCGGTAAGTGTTACGGTAACGGAACAAGCAATGCCGTTCTGGGATACAGTATAGAAGTTGGTGCTGGCGGTAACATTGAAACCGCACAGAGAAGATAGGAGGTGGCATTATGAAAAAGACACGCATTTATTTAGCTTTATTTGCTCTGGTTACGACCGCCTTTATTGCAAGCTCATGTGAATTTGGTCTGGGTTCTCAAGTAGACACAGACACACCAACTATTGCTATTGTTAATCCAGAAATTTCTTCTGTAAAAGGTGGAACAGTAACCGTTACCGGTACTTGTAATGACGATGCTGGTGTTAAACGAGTAGAACTTGCACTGCGTAATCCTGACGGTGCTCTTATGTCTTTAGGAAACGCAAGCATAAGCCTTTCAAAAACTTCATGGGCTTTAACTGCACCTTTGGGCAATTTTTCAGATGGTAGTTATTCTATTGTAGCAACTGCATTCGATGGTGCAGAACGTAAAGCGGTTGCAACTCGCGAATTTGCTATAGACAACACACCTCCCGTTGTGCTTTTGTCAAAGCCAAACTCTTTTGATCAAAACGACATTGGTTCTGGTGGCTTTGGTAAAACGGTTACCATAAGCGGAGAAATTCTTGACGACAGCGACATTGGTTCTCTTTCTGTAAAAGTCTACCGTAAAAAAGCAGACGGAACAGAAGAAGAAGTGCGTTTACCTCATCCTACCTTTACTGGTTTTGATGTACAGGGTGGTCTTAACTTAATTATTGCTCAGCAGAATTCAACTGATGCTGCATTGAGTCAAAACTATGAAGCCTTGTATGATGTAAACGGAGAATCTACTCAGTACTTTACTATGGTAGTAACGGTTGCCGATGTTGCCGGAAACAAAAACACTACCACTTACGTTAAGTCTGCACTTAATAAAGTAGTAACAGCAGTAACAAGTGTTCCCGTAAAGAATTTAATTTCTGCAAACTACAAAAAACTTTTAAACGGAACTTATGCAGACACAACCTTTACAGAAGCTCAGCAGCAGATTGTTCTTGACATTCTTAATGGTGTCTACACAAGTGCAGAACATGATGTAGATCCGTCAAAATACATGTCTTCTGAATCTGGTGCTCACATTGTATTTACCGTTTGTCCAGATAGCTCTCCTAAGTTTGAACTTGCTGGTCTTGCAAAAGATGGAGAAGGCGAAACGGTATACAAGGCTGTTGAAAGTGGCGGAACTATTACCCTTTCTTTGGAAAAAGGTCTCGATAACAAACTTATAGACCCTTCTTCAATAGACATTACCCTTGTAGAATGTGACAAGCTGGGAAACATTATTCCTGGTGGTTACACATGGACTACCAAAGACGCTAGTGTAGGTTCTGATGAATATAAAGCAATCTACCGTAAGGTTAACAATACTACTCAGTATTTGAAGGCCTTTACTGGTGAACTCGACAACAGTAGTTGGACATTCCGTCTTCCTACTCGGTTAAGTGGAGACCAGTGCTTTAATGTTATTGTAGAAGGAACAGACACAGACGGTAACCTACTTGCACCAAAAATGAATGTAGGTTATGGCTTCATTGTTTCTTTGCATGGTGGTGCACCACAGGTTATTTGTGACGATGCAGAATTCTTTGACGGAAAGTATTATACTCCACAAGCTTTTGCTGCAAGCGGACAGGTAAAACTGAAGCTTTCTGTAATAGATAGTTCTCAAGATCATCGCTTTGGTTCAGATCCTTCACCTTTGCGCTTTACGCCTACACTCTATACGGGACACCACATAGACCGTGTTGCTGCAGAAGAAGCTGTTTCGGCAGGTAAAGCAACAAAAGTAGAACTTGAAACAATTTCAGACTCAAGAGATGCTTTAGGTAATTACAAATATATTACCAAGAAGACCGATTCTGATTATGTAGTAGAAATTCCTCTTAATAACATAAACCTTGCTTCTGTAGGTAATGCAGATAACTATACCGTTATTCTTATGGTATATGCATCAAATGGAACAGCTTCTACTACAGACTGGCTCTTGTATGCAGACGGAAAAGGACCAGTTATAGAAGTTGCAAACACTTTGAATCCCACAGGAGTAAATAACATACAAGAAACTTCTAACGGTTGGTCTCGTGTTTCAATAACAGAACTTCCCGACGGAACAACAGTTCCTGCAATGACTGTTAACCAGTACTCTATGCGCGGTTTCTGGAGCGATGTAAACGGTTCTGGAACAAAGAATTTGTACTATAAGACAGTTTCTGCTTCAGAAACCATAAACACTACAGGTCTTACTCCTGCTATACTGGAATCTTCTTGGATTAAAGTCGGAGTAGAAGATGCTCCTCCTGACTCAACAGACCGCAGTGGTGTAAGCAAAGTTTCTGCAGTACGCGAAGGAAGTGGATGGAAACTTGCTATTGTTGCCGTAGACAATGTAGGTAACTTAAGCGAAGTAACTATGTACAACAACCTTACATTTGACTTTGCTGTTCCTACCGTAACGGTTGAACCGGTAAGTCCTTATTACAGTAACGATGCAGATGACCTTACCTTAGTGGTAACAGCACATGACAGTAACCTTGTTCAAAATCTTTCTGTTGTTGCAAAGAAAAACGGACAGACTGTTTCTAGTGGAACGAATGGTTACACAATTGCATACAGCTCAGTTACTCCTCGTGCTGCAAGCATGAACAGCGCCGATGCCTATAATACAGCAAAAGAATCTACACAGACTGCAACTATTACCTTAAAGCGTAATGGTCTTTCAGATGGTGAATGGAGCTTTACTGCTGTTGCAACAGATGCTGTTGGACGCACCAGCAAAACACTTGCCTTTAGCACTATAGTCGATGGCACCATACCTGTAGTAACAGGAACTGTAAATGTAGACGGAAGTGCGTATAGTGAAAGCAAATGGTACAACAAAGAAACCATGCTTATTACAAGTGCATATAAAGAACAAACCTCTGGACTTGATTCTTTGTACTATAAAGTCTTGCATGGTTCAACAGACCCTGCTCCAACAGACTTAACAACAGATCCTCAGGCAGAACAGAGTGCTTTACCTGGAACAAAAGCAGATAGCATTGCTGTTCAAGTAACACCTACAAACTTCTTGTCTGGGCTTAACCGTGTCTTTATTCAGACTACCGACAAAGCTGGTAACAAGAGTGACATAGCTCAGTACAATATCTATGCAGATTTGGACGGTTCAGAAATTTCTGCAGAACGCTACACTTACGACAACCGCTCTTACTTCTCTGCAAAGAGTGTTATTCGTACTAACGGAGAAAGAGATCTTATTCTTTACGGCTTAGTTCATGATGCAGAAAGTGGTGTTGCAGACTTTAAGAACGGATTTAAAGTAAATAATACTCCGTTAACGGCAAAAGAAGTTCTGTACACGACACAGACCTACGATCCCGATCCTAATGACGAAGATGCTTCCGATTTGTGGTTTGAACATGCAGAGTGGAAAACCTATGCAAATATAACAGATAAGGCAGCTATTACTGCTTATAAAGCTACTATTACTAAGAGCAAGAAGGAAGGTTCGGTAATTCTTACTGCAAGTGATAATGCAGGAAACGAACTGTCTCAGACACTCTTTACCGTAACAGTGGACACTGACAGCCCAGAACTGACGCTTACCCTTCCTGAAGAAAATAGTAGTCTTAACGGAAAGGTAACTTTCAAAGGTACGGCAAAAGATACCGCTCTTGATGTAGTTGCATTGCATTACACTTACACTAACCCTGGTAATGGAACACCTACAATTACTGCAAACGACACAGAAATTGCATACAAAAATGGTTCTGATGCGTATAGCTGGCAGTTCGATGACCTTGAGCTTACTTATGAAGAAGATGGTGTGCTTAAACTCTTAGGTGGAGAAACCTACACCAGCGGAACAAAGCAAATTTGGTTCAAAGTGCATGCTCTTGATTCAGCAGGTAACTCTACTGTTAAAAAGTACGCATACATTATTGACCCCGATGCTGACCGCCCCGTTATTTCTCTTTCTAACATTGCCTCTGACGGACGCACTCTGCTTAAAAACAATGTTGTTTATGGAAGTATTTCTGATGATGACGGAACTGTTAAAGGCTTGTGGTATACAGACAATGCAAGTATTGCTACTCTTCCAACAACAAGCGAAGATAACGGTTGGCTTCCTGTTACTATAGAAAACGGAACCTTTACTATAAGCGATGAAACAGGAGACGGTCAGAAGACCTGGTACTTCTATTGTATTGATGGTGCAGATGGAAACTTTAGCATGCTTTCTGCAAATGCACTTAAACGTCCTTACTTGCAGTGTACAAACGATGCTACAAAGAAAGACAACAATACAGGAATTTCGTTCAGTATCGATACAACACCCCCTGCCATTAGAACCTTAAAACTGTCTCGTGCAACCAATGCAACAACTACTGCTGCAAAAGATTATACACCTTCAGCAGATGGCGATGATCAGTGGCGCGCAGAAGACAAAGTTGCCTTTGGTGGTTCAAAAGGTAAGATGTATCTGTATCTTGAAGTAGAAGAAACGACAGGTATGGATGCAAATACACCTGTTGCTGTGTCTATTGACGGTAAAACACTTTCTCTTACTACTTCTCAAATATACAAAACCTATGACGCAGAGCATACTTTGTATAAGTATGTAATTGGTCCAGTTGATTTACGCACGGGATACACCAGTAAGAGCCAGGAACTTGATGTTTCAGTAACAGATTCTGCAGGTACAACCATTGTTGAACCTAAGACAATCATTATTGATAACGAAGCTCCTACTGTTCAGATTTCTTCACCAACTTTAAATCAGTGGATTTCTTCTTTGGTAACTATTCGTGGTTCAGTGCGTGACAATGCAGGTGGTACAGGAGTTGCTTTAGTTAAATATACTATTGTTCCCAAATCTGCAGTTTCAACACTTAACAAGAATTCTGCTTGGACTGACAACCCAGAAGGAACAACATTGAAAGTTATTTTTGATAGTAATGTTCCCAATGTACCCGCAAACATTCTTACTTATGCAAATGCTACCTACGCAACAAAAGTAGGTGAAGGCTTGTGGCAAGTTCCCATCTACTTCTATGTAGAAGATGAAATGGGTAACTATAGTATTGTCAAAGACAAATACATTAATGTCGATGCCGATGCTGGTAAGCCTGTTGCAACTATTCTCAATCCAAAATCTAATGCTACGGTAGGTGGTTCACTTACCGTAACAGGTTCTGCCCGTGATGATGTAAATGTTGAAAATGTACGGGTTCAGTTTGATGTAAATGGTGACGGAAAGTTTGACGCAACAGACTATGACGTTATTCGCGGTCCAGATTGGAAGTCTGCAAACGGTTGGGGTTCAACAGAAGATACTACTCCGTTAAGAGGAAGTGCTTCTGACTGGTATTTGCTTGCAGATGGTACTAACACATGGAAACTTTCTATTAAGATTCCTGATGTAACGGCAAATACTTTGGGTAGTACAAAGCAACTGGGTATTCGTGCTTGTGCTTACGATTCTGTTCCTCAGACTCGTGGTTGGAACGAAGTAAAAGTGAGCGTTGACAAAAATACTCCTCAGATAGGAACGCTTAAACTGGTTAAGTACGACAGTTCAAATAATCCTATAGAAGAGCGCGAATACTACAGTGGTATTTATATCAACGGAACTAATAACGGAGAAACTTGGAAGCTTGAAGGTACTGTAACCGACAACATCATGGTTTCGAAAGTTAAGTTTACTAACGAAGAACCCGATGTAGGTGTTAATCAGATTGCACTTGATGATACAGAATATGACAATGCAACAGATTCTTATGACATCTCAGCAGTTATTAACGCAAGTGCAGACGGTCAAGTAAAAGCAACCCTTACTGCAATAGATAATAACAAGACAGTAAGCGAAGAGTTAATTCTTATTCTGGTAGACCGTACCGCTCCTAAACTGTTCTTTGAATCAGGCATAGATTCTCTGCGCATAAAAGGCGGAGACATGCTTGATACAGAAATAAACAGTACTCATCCTATTCAAGATAGTAACGGCATGTTCCGTTTAGGTGATGCAGTTGTTGAAGCGGGTAGTGGTCTCTCTTATGTTGCCTTCTACTTTGAACGTACTTCTACGAATGGTAACCGCATTTATAACCCCATGGTTGCTCCAGGAAACAGTAACGCTAATCGTGCTGACATAGATGGAACTAACGTTAAAGAAAATGCAGAAGGTCTTATTGTTCGTGCAATAACAGGTGCTACTCGTTCAAAAGAAAATACACTGACTCATGCTGCAATCAAAAATAATACGCAAGTTCGTGTGGGTGGTTTGGTAAAACTTGCTGGTGTTTACCGTCTTATTACAAACGTAGACACGAGCACCGGTACTATTACCTTTACACCTTCTGTTGACAAGAAGTTTAGAGATTGCGAACTGGTTTATGCTCAGATTGTAGACAACCGCATGGAAGAAATACTTACTCAAAGCGCTATCGAAAACGATGACGGTGACGGTATGGCAGAATTTGTAGATGCTACAGGAAGTGAATACTCATGGAACGCACGCATTTCTTCTTCAAACATTCCTGACGGTCCTATTCAAGTGCATGTTGTAGCAATTGATGCAGCAGGTAACTTTACTCATCGTTACATTACTTCGAGTGTACAAAACAATCGTCCTCGTATTGCAAAGATTCTTTTAGGTACAGACCTTAACGGAAACGCAAAATACGACTTCAATGCAGACAGTGCCTTGGTATACACTGGCGGTAAAAACGACACTGCAAGTGGTAGCGACTTTGGTGAATTTAGATACTATTCTACTATTGATCAAAGTGGAAAGGGTAAATACGACATTACCATTGAAGACGCTAACCCCTTCATTGTAAAAGATGGTATGCTGCTCTTACCAGAATTTACTGGTGGTAATACTTCTATTTTGGCTAGCTACAAAGTTGATGATGTTACCAATATGGCTGTAAAGTCAACAGATGATCAGACAACAATACTTACTACTACAAGATATGGTCTTCTGACTTCAAAAACCGCAGTTACAGCAAAAGTTTCTTCAACAGGAAGTCAGAATGTTGTTGAACATATTTCTGCCTTCGGTGGCTTTGAAGTTAATAACACAACTTTAGCGGGTTGGGAAGGCCGTAAGTTTGACACAGAAAATCCAAGTACACCGCTTATCTACGAAAAATTCTTTGCTATTACTTTCTGGGACGAAACCGAAGAAACCATCCAGGGCGCTAACAGCCAGTGGGCACTTTTGCGCTTCCCTGTAATTATTGATGTCGTAGATGATATAGCTCCAGAGCCAAAGTTAACACCCTTCTACTGGAATAAGGCAAAAGAAGCTTTGTCTGTTTCCGTAAACAGTCTTAAAGACACTAGTAACAGTGTTTATAAAGATGCACAGGGTAACCTCTTGGGTCATATTGAATTGTCTTCTGAATGGCAGACTTCAACATATTACACAGGTCT
>DMQP01000238.1 GCA_003455655.1 Treponema sp.
TTTGCAAAAAACTCAGAAGAAGAACCGTCAAAAATAATGCTTCCTTTATCAAGAACTAAAACTCGTGACGCATGATGCACTTCATCTTCATCGTGAGTTATATGAATAATGCTGTTCCCTTTTTGATGCCACTGATCTACAAACTCAATAACTTCAGAGCGTGTTTTAGGATCAAGCATCGCTGTTGTTTCATCAAGAACTAAAAAATCAGGAAAGAGCGCAAGTATTCCCGCAAGTGCAAGCCGTTGGGTCTGACCCAAAGAAAGCTGACTCGTTCGCGAAAAGGCACGGTCTGCAAGGTCAACCACAGAAAGACATTCCATAGTGCGCAGTTCAATTTCTGCTTTTGACAGTTCCAAATTTTGTGGACCAAAGGCGGTGTCTCGTTCTACAACGCCAGCAACAATTTGTTCTTTTGGATGCTGAAAAACAATTCCCGCAATTTGATTAGCAGAACGTTCTACACTTCCTTCATCAGGTTCAATAAATCCAGCAAAAAGACGAGCAAGTGTACTCTTACCAGAACCGTTTGAGCCCACAACCGCAACATACTGTCCTCGTTCTATACACACATTTATATCGGTAAGCGCTTTAGAGTCTGACTGAGGATACGAAAATGACACGTTGCTAAGTTTGATGACCTGGCTTTCCATGGCGCATATACTACACTTTTTTTGTTTTTTCTGCTACAATACAAAGTATGGTAATTGCTTCTATTGATTTAAAAGGCGGACATGTTGTTCAGCTTAAAAACGGAAAAGATTTAATTCTTCAGCGCGACGATGCTGATGCTCTCATCTCAGAATTCAACCTCTACGGTGAAGTAGCCATTATTGATTTAGATGCTGCTTTAGGCAACACTGATGAAAAAGGCAAAACCGCAAATACCGATTTGTTAAAATCACTGCTTAGAAAAGGAAATGTCCGTGTAGGCGGTGGCATTCGAAGTGTAAAAAAAGCACGAGAACTTATTTCGTTAGGGGCAGAAAAAGTCATTATTGGTTCGGCAGCATGGAATACAAAACGCGAAAATTCAGATTCCATACTCAACACAGAATTTCTTGACGAACTGGTTGCCGCAATTGGTAAGCAAAGAATTATCATTTCTGTGGATGCTATAAACGGAAACATTGCTGTCAAAGGTTGGACAGAAACTGCAGGTATTCCTCTTATCGAAGGAGCAAAAGAAGCAGAAAAATATGCAAGCGAACTGCTTTTTACCTGTGTCGAAAAAGAAGGTTGCATGCAGGGAACAGACATGGAACAAGTTGAACAGTTACGCAAAGCAGTTAGCTGTCGTGTCGTTGCCGCAGGTGGAGTAAATTCTCTTGAACAAATAGAACAGCTGGAACGCTTAGGTTGTGATGTTCAGTTAGGCATGGCTTTGTACACCGGTGCTGTTTCGCTTAAAGACAGTTTTATTCGCTGTCTCGATTGGAACAAAACAAATGGAATGGTTCCTGTCATTGCACAAAGCACTCATGGTGAAGTTTTGATGATGGGTTACGCAAACAAAGAAGCGTTTGAAAAAACATTTACAACAAAAAAATTAACTTTCTTCAGCAGAACACGAAATACACTGTGGACAAAAGGTGAAACAAGTGGACATGTTCTAAATGTTATAAAACTTCGCGCTGACTGCGACAGAGATACCGTTCTTGCAACTGTTGAACCAAACGGTGGTGTCTGTCATACCGGTAGTTGGACTTGTTTTGGTTCAGCACCAGATGAAAGAAGTTCTATGGAACGTTTGTATGCAACTATTACAGAACGATTTGCAAATCCTAAACCAGGAAGCTACACTGCAACCCTCAACGATCAGCGGGTACGCGAAAAGATTATGGAAGAAGCCGAAGAACTTACCGACGAAGCAGAAACAAAAGAAGATGTCATTTGGGAAGCCGCAGATCTTTTGTATTTTGTAAGTGTGCTTATGTATAAAGAGGGAGTTACCTGGCAGGATGTGTACGACGAACTGGACAAGCGTCACAAAGCAAAGTAAGAGGAACTAAACATGATACGAATTCAAAAAACAGAAGAAGTAGAACAAGAATTTTTCGAAGGAAGAAATTTCGGTGATAGCATAGAAGTAGTGCGCACGGTTCTACAGAATGTCCGCGAAAAAAAAGACGAAGCGCTCCACTCTTACAGCCAACAGTTTGACATGGCAAACCCTGCAACTTTTGAAATTCCACAAAGTGAACTTAAAGCTGCTGCCGATAACATGAAAAAGAGCAACCCAGATTTGTATCAGTCGCTCAGTTATTCATGCGACCTTGCACTTCGTTTTGCAAAAAAACAAAGAGAAAGTTTTGACGATTTTGAAATTGAACTTGAACCCGGCATGTTTACTGGACAAAAAAACATCGCGGTAGAAAGAGCTGGTGTTTATGTTCCCGCCGGAAGATTCCCCTTAGTTTCAAGCGTTGTCATGACTGTTACTCCAGCACTTGCAGCAGGCGTTAAAGAAATTGTTCTGTGTACTCCACCTCGTGTTCACCCAGATGATTTAGAAAAAGCAAAAGCTTCTGGACAAAAATGTTTTGCAGGTGGCAAACCTTATGCAGATCAAAACATTATGGCAGCAGCATATATTTGTGGAGTTAACCGAGTATTTGCTGTCGGAGGAGCACAAGCAATTGCAGCTCTTGCCTTCGGAACAGAAAGCATTCCTCGTGCAGATGTTATTGTTGGACCAGGAAATAAATTTGTTGCAGAAGCAAAAAAACTGGTGTATGGAACTTGTGGCATAGACATGATAGCAGGTCCTACCGAAGTCTTTATTATTGCAGACAAAAACGCAAATGCCCAATGGGTAGCAGCAGATATGCTTGCTCAAGCAGAACACGATGTTGTTGCTCAAGCTACACTTGCAACACCAGATTTAGATTTTGCAAAAGCTGTTGCACAAGAAATTGAAAAACAACTTAAACAATTGCCTACTCGTCAAACTGCAGAACAGAGCATTACAAACTGCGGTCGAATCATCATTACAAAAGATTTAGACGAAGCAGCTTTGCTTGCAGACAAGAGAGCCCCCGAACACTTAGAGCTTGCACTCGACGACACCAAAGAGCGGGAACGAATTGTTCAAACAGTGCACAACTACGGTTCACTGTTTATTGGACACGAAT
>DMQP01000016.1 GCA_003455655.1 Treponema sp.
CGATGCAGTATTCGTAGGTGCGGCCCAGCAGGTCTTTGCTTGCTTCGGTGTCGCTCATGTCCATGTTGGTGAACACGTCTACTACGTTACCAAGAACGCGTTTGTCCAGCTCTGGGTTTGCGTAGTTTTTTGGAAGGACTCCTTTGAGACTTTTGTTGTCGGCTTCTATGGCAATCATGGCTTTGTCTAAGATTGTGCCGATTTCTGGTGTGTGGGCTGCCTTTGCAATTTCTGACCAGCGGGCTTCGGGCGGAACAAAGAAGATATTTTCGGCTTCATAAGCATCTGGGTCGTCTTCAAATCCGTCCCCTTCTGCAATGAGTTCTGCGTATTTCTTTTCGAATGCGGTTGAGATGTATTTTAAGAAGATAAGTCCTGTAAAGATTTTTCTATAATCTGCAGCGGGAATGTGTCCCCAAAGTTCGCAGGCTGCATCCCAAATCTGCTGTTCAAATCCGATTGTGGCGGAAGATGATTTTGCCGTTTTTTTTGTCGATGTTTTTGCCATGCCTTTAGTATAGCGCGGAATGTTAAATAAAAAAAGATCCGCAAGGCTCATTTGTTCAGACCTAACGACCTTCACGCAAAAAAAAGTGAGTAGCGTTAGCTACGAACCAATCCGATTGTTTTTATTCCCCTATGGTTTTAACCGAAAGCCTCTTCCTGTCGGCAGACAGGAACGGCGAGTCGGTTTACAAACTAATTTACCGTGCACCGAAAGGTGTCGCGGTATGACTGGATTTGACCGCAATTTCGTAAGAAATTGTCGGCTCACAATCCTTTTTCTTTGTATAGGAACCGCTTCTTTCCTCCATTTTTATATTGTTAATTGTCAAAAGGTATGTTATACTAAAACAAATTTATATGGAGTAACTATATGTCTTCCTTAAGAACTCGATTTGTGGTTATCTTTGGATTATTTGTCTTTTTGTCTTGTACTGCGACATCTGTCATTTCTGCCATAAATATTATGCAGACTGGAGAATCCTACGCAGTTGAACAAGGAAAACCTGTTGTTGCTCATGCAGCTGAAATAATTGATGGTGACGAATTTGAGGCATTCCTTAAAAGTCATGACGAAGCAGATCCCTATTATGAAAAGACTCGTCTTGCTTTGTTAGACATTGCTCTTACTGCAGGTTGTGATTATCTGTACACAATGGCACCTGTTCACGGTTCTGTTTATGAATATGTTATTGATGGTAGTTGTGATCCAAGTGATGAAGAAAACTTTTCTCCATTAGGTTCACGGGAAGATATTGCAGACTGGGGTCCTGCTCCACAGAATGTTATGTTGCGCGGTGGAATGGATACTTCTGGAATTATTGAACAGTCTGGATGGGGATATCAAGTTAGTACCTATCAGGCAATTACTTCTTCTCGCGGAACAGTTGTTGGCTTTATTGGTTGCGATTACGGTATGGATGAATTTGTTGCTAGAATGCGTATGCAGATTTTACTGATTATCGCTGTCGGTGTAGGTTTTCTTGTATTAGGAATTGTTGTAGTTAGTGTTTTCACTGGAAGCCTCTTCGGAAAAATTGCAACTATTTCAAAAGCAATGGAAGAAATTGCAACTGGTAAAGCAGATTTAACTGCTCGTATTCCTTCAACAGGTAACAACGAACTTTCAAAACTTGCAACAAACTGTAACAATGTTATAGACAGTCTTGACCGTCTTATTAAACTGCTTAAAGGACACTCTGGTGTTCTTGCCGAAACTGGTGATTCTCTTTACCGTCAGATGGACGGACACATTGGTCAGATTAAAGATGCAACCAACAGTGTTGTTGATATTAACACTCAGATTTCTCGTCAGCGCAATAGCATCGAAAACATTTCTAAAGATTTGAGCGTTGTTGAATCAGAAATCTTTGGACTCGACAACAGAATTCTTAAACAGTCAAATGCAATTCAATCTTCTTCTTCCGCAATCGAAGAAATTTCTTCAAACATTCGTTCTGTAGACAAGAGCATTAATATGATTCTTGCTGAATACGATGATTTGGTTAAAGAATCAAATGCAGGACGTGCACTTGAAGATTTGGTTGCAGAACAAGTTGAACACATTGCAAAACAGTCTGTTAACCTTAACGAAGCAAACGCTGCAATTTCTGCTATTGCCGAACAGACAAACCTTCTTGCTATGAACGCTGCAATCGAAGCTGCTCATGCTGGTGAATTAGGTAAGGGCTTTGGTGTTGTTGCAGACGAAATTCGTACACTTGCAGAAACTTCTGCAACTCAGTCTGGTTCAATTAAAGAACTGCTTGAAGGAATTACCGAAGCAATCGAAGGTATTGTTTCGTCTTCTAAAAAATCTGCTGAATCGTTTGAACGCGTTGGTTCAAAAATCTCTCAGATGGACAACCTTATTAAAGAAGTTCAGTCTGGTATGCAAGAACAAAATGCTGGTGTAGATAACATTCTTCAGATGATGAAGACTTTGGATTCAACTACTAACGAAATAACCAGTGCTTCTGCTCACATGAAGATTGCAAGTGCAAAACTTTCAACCAACATGCAGGCACTTAAAGATTTGTCTCTTGAAACACACAATCGTTCATCAGAAATTTCTAGCGGCATGACAGAAATGCGTACTCAGTCAGAAGATGCAATGCGTGCAACAGAACGCAATGTTAGCGCTACACAAAAAGTTTCTGATCTTATTAACGGATTTAAAGTGTGATGTATTTTTTCTGAACACGGAACAGAACGGTCATCATGGTTTTCATGGTGACCGTTTTTTTATGCTTCTGTCTTTGGAGTAAAGCCTTTTATGTTTGCAAAAGATGCTAACACTCTGCTAGATAAAATGCCTTTTACAAAATCGTTATCAAGTGCTCTTTCCCAAGCTTGGTCATAACGAAGTGGCAGTTCTGTAAGTCCTGCAAGTTGTTCTTCTGTTGCTTTGCGTAAGTCGAAGTCTATGCTGGGAGCAAGAGTAAGATTTTTTTCAATTCCTTCAAGACCTGCTTCAATAATAAGTGCAAGTGCAAGATACTGATTACAACTTGGATCCGGTGAGCGTAAAACAATTTTTGTCTGACCGCTTACGCTTGTGTGTATGCGAATAAGTTGAGCGTAATTTCCGTGAGACCATGTTATGTAACGGGGTGCTTCATTGTTGCCCAAGCGAACATACGATTCAGCAACGGGATTTAAAAATGCAGTTATGTCAGAAATGCGATTCATTATGCCTGCTGCAAAAGATGGGTTGTAGTGTGAAAGCATAAACTCAAAGTGAAGTCCGCTTCCTTTTTCTCCTGCAAAATTATGTGGGTTAGGGTTGAATGAAGCTTCTAGTCCGTCTTGAACTGCAATAGTGGTAACAACATTTTTGAAAGTAGTAAAGTTGTCGGCAGCTTTTAATATGGAACTTGATTTGAAGTCAATCTGATTTTGTCCTTTTCCTTTTTCGTGATGACTTATCTCTGGTTCAATTCCCATCTGTTCCATAGTAAGTATAATGTCGCGGCGTACATTTTCACCTTTGTCTGAAGGAGCAACATCGCAGTAACCTGCATAATCATGTGAATAGCGAACTCCTTCGTTCCATTTTGAAAGATAAAATTCGCATCGTGTTCCTACTGTAATTTCTAATCCTTGCTTTTTTGCTTTTGCAACTGTCTTCTGTAATAAGGCGCGCATGTCTCCTTCAAAAACGCTTCCGTCTTTGTGTTTGATAGTGCAGTACAAACGGGCAACACGTCCGCGCTGTGGTCTCCACGGAAGAACAGAAAGTGTCGCAGGGTCTGGAACTAAATACAAGTCATCATCTGCTTCACACAAAAATCCTTCTTCGGAACTTGCATCAAATGCAACTCCTTCTGAAAAGGCGCGCTCAAGAATTGACGGCTGAATAGAAATGCTTTTTAGTTCACCAAGAATATCTGTAAAAAATAATTTGATAAACTTAACATCATTTTCTTTTACATATTCAATTACTTCTTCCTGCGTGTAGTCCATGCTCACCTCTTATTCAACAGTAACAGATTTTGCAAGATTGCGTGGTTTGTCTGGATTGTTTCCTCGCAAGACAGCACAGTAATATGCAAACAATTGTGCAGGAATAACAGACAAGAGTGAAGCAAGGTCGTCGCTTATGTGAGGAATGCGTATAATTTCATCTGCTGCAGACTGGAATATATTTCCTTCTTCTTGGGTTATAACTAATGTCGCACAACCTCGGCTTTTTACTTCTACAATGTTGCTTGCAAGTTTTTTATACATTTCGTGATCGGTTGCAATGGCAACAACAAGTGTGTCGCTGTCTACCAGTGCAATAGGTCCGTGTTTTAGTTCACCTGCTGCAAAAGCTTCACTGTGCATATAACTTACTTCTTTAAGTTTAAGTGCACATTCAAGACTGGTTGCGCTGTCAAACTGTCTGCCAATGAAGAATACTTTCTGCTTGTTAAAGTTTTTGCTTACAAACTTTTGTATTACTTCTTGATGTTCAAGAATCTGTTCAACCTTCTGAGGAGTTTCGTTTAGTTCTTCAAGTAAAGAAAGATATGTTTCTTTTGAAAGTGTGTTACGAATAAGTCCGCTCTTAAGTGCAAGTAAATATAAACAAGCAAGCTGAGTTGTGTAAGCTTTAGTTGAAGCAACAGCAATTTCTGGACCTGCCCAAGTGTAAATAACATCATCTGCTTCGCGACTTACCGTTGAACCTACACAGTTAGTTATTGCAATAACATGAACACCTGCTTCTTTTGCAAGACGAAGTGCTGCTAGTGTATCTGCGGTTTCTCCTGACTGACTTATAACAATAAAGATGTCGTCTTTTTCGAAGATAGGGTTTCGGTAACGGAATTCACTTGCAACATCAACAGTAACAGGAATGCGTGCAAATTTTTCGAATGCATATTTTGCAACAACTCCTGC
>DMQP01000138.1 GCA_003455655.1 Treponema sp.
GGAATAATTTCGTTTTTAGCACAACAAACACCTACTAAGGGGCGTTCTAACTCTTCATCTGTATAACCCATTGCATAAAAAAGTGAGCGGTGGGGAGCACGTGCAATTCCTTTAGTTGCATTATCTGAACGTTTAGCCATAAAAGACCTCCAAAATTTTTCGTATCCTATCATAAAATGCCAATACATTCAACTAAACTAGACAAGTGTCTTTGGCTATTCTATAATTAAGAAAGAGGAATTCTTGTGAGACCATCTATTATTGAGCAAACGATTTGCCAGCATATCCAAAAACTGAATACCATATTTATTTTTCCAACACAAACCGCAGCTGACTTATGGGCCGACCGGGCAACACTTGTTTCTCAAGCAAGCGCTGTTGCCATGGAACGCTTTATAGCATGGGATCAGTTTAAAAGCACCTCAATTAGAAGCACTCAGCAAACAAAAAATGCAATTCCTTCAGCACTGCGAACCGTTTTTGCATCTCAAGTAACTAGAGAAAATGCGGAAAAACCCTTTTTGAAAATTCTTATTTCGCAACAATTTGCACATCAAAGTTCAGGCTTTACTTCGTGGATTTCAGACTTACTGCCTTCACTGGACATGTGGAAAAAAAGATTTGAAAAGTCAGGTCTTAGCCCAGATGACGAAGACGAAGATTTACTTGCACTTCACAAACGCTACACAGAATTTCTTAACAAAAACAATCTCTTTGAACCAGCATGGGAAATGCCTCCTTTCAAAGATGATGGAAACACATACATACTGTTCTTTCCTGAAATTTTAATGGACTATTTAGAATACAAGCCTATTCTTGAGTCAGCAAAATCAATTGAACTCATTCACTTACCCCAAGAACACGAAGAAGTTTCTGTTCAAAAATACGCAAATGCTCGCATAGAAATACACCAACTAGCTGCAGCTATTAGCCAATTACACGAAGAAGGTGTTAACTGGAATGACATTGCTGTTGATGTTCCAGATTTGGAAACCTATGCTCCATACATCGAGCGTGACTTTACCTTACACGAAATTCCTTTTGTACGAAGAAACGGAAAAGCTCTTTCTCAGACACTTGCAGGTTCTTTTTTTACCGCATGTAGAGATTGTGTTCAGGAAAACTTTTCGTATGAAAGCATTCACAAACTTCTTACAAACACTTCACTACCCTGGTCAAACACAAATGCAATACAAGGTCTTATTCAATTTGGAAAAGAAAACAACTGTATTTGTTCCTACCAAACAGAAGAAGAAATGCTCGACCCCTGGGAACAAGCGTTTAAAAATCCAGTTAAACCTCTTTCTGATGAAGCAATAAAAAATTTGTATCACTCTCTCAAAAAGACAGCAAGCGCAATGGTAAACGCAAAAAGTTTTTCTTCCATACGAAAAAACTATTTTGACTTCCGTGATAAATTTTTCAACATGAACCAATGTGATCCTGCAAGCGATAAAATTATAAGCCGATGTATTTCTGAATTACGAACACTCATTGATTTGGAAAATGATTACCCAGACTGCACAATTCCTTCTCCTTACTCATTCTTTACAGAATACCTTACAACAAAAATGTATGTTCCTCAGGAAACAAAATGCGGTGTTCAAATTCTTCCATACAGAGTTGCAGCCTGTGCACCCTTTGCCTGTCACTGCATTATAGACGCAAGCCAAAAATCACTTTCTTTGATTTACAGACAATTAGGATTTTTAGCTGACACAAAACGAGAATCTTTGGGCATAACACAAGACATAGATGTTTCAGATTTGTACATACAGTTATATCAAATAAACTCCTTACACAAAGTGCTCTTTTCTGTTTCTGCAAAAACATTCGACTCTTATGCACTTGAACACAGTTACTTTTCATTAACGCAAGAAAACATAATCGATGATGTTATTTCACAAGAAAAGCAGGCAATACAAAACATAGAAAAAAATCTTCCGCTAAAAAAAATCACCGCTGGCACCAAAGACAGTTTTACTGCATGGAAAGAAACTCAAGCAAACACAACAACAGAAAATCAAAATACAATTGATTCACTCATACAAAAAATTGAAGAACATGCTTACAAAAACGGAAAGTTACGAATCTCACAAACGACACTAAAAGATTACTTTACATGCAAACGCTTGTGGCTTTTAAAAAACAATTTAAAAGTTAGCGAAGCTGTTGATGAAGCACAACTTACCGACCCCTTTGCATACGGAAGAATACTGCATGAAATACTGCACCAGGTTTTATTAAAACTAAAAAAAGAAAATCTTCCCTTCAAAACAGAAAATGGAGAACTTCCCCACCAATACGAACAAATACTTCAAGAAAGTACAGACACAGCGCTCAAACAATTTGAAGCCAGTGCTTTAGCAAAAGAAACACTTCTAAACAAGCGTGATGGTTTTTACAACGAAATAAAAAATGCACTAGCCAGTCTCTGTTCAAAACTAAAAGGCTATTCGGTCTTAGAAACAGAAAAAGAATTAACCTACGAACCAGAAGATAAAAACTATTTCTTTACAGGAACAATAGACTGCTTAGTTCGAAACGACACCGATGGAGAACTATTACTTATTGACTTTAAGTCTTCAGAAGCAGCTGTTCCTAAAAACAAATATGCAGAAGACAATGACATACCTGATTTCCAAATGCCCATGTATCGTTTTCTTTTGGAACACGACAGTAATGCTCGAACGGTAAACGAATGTGTATTTTTTTGCCTAAACAAAGCAGAAGTTAAAGGCATTGTGGGAACAAAACTCATTAGTTCTCGGAGCAAACATTTTATAAAAGATTTCCAAGAGACACAAAAACGTTTTGAACAGTTAGCAGAACAATTTGCAAGCGAAGTTACACGAAGACCCTTTGTGTTAGAAAAAGTAAGTTCAGACTGGAACACCTGCGCAAGCTGCACTTACAAAGCAGTATGTAGACGCACATTTGTAGTAGCAAAAAAAGAGGATTAACATGGCAGAGAAACGTTCCTTCGATCAAGATCAGCAAAAAACAATTCAGATGACAGACAATGCAGTTGTAAGCGCAGGTGCCGGTTCTGGAAAAACAACTGTTCTTTCACAAAGATTCGCTTACTTAGTCTTTGAAAAACATATTCCTGTTGATGAAATTCTTACACTCACTTTTACCAACAAAGCGACCGTAGAAATGTACGATCGAATTCACAAAACTCTCAAAGAAAAAGACCCTAAAAGTGTTGCAGAATTTTACAAAGCAAACATCAAAACCTTTGACAGTTACTGCGCATCAATAGCAAAAAAACACAGCAACATTTATGGACTAGCTCCAGATTTTACGGTAGACAACGAAACTCTAACAGAAGCTATAAACAAAAAAGCACTTTCGTTTTTACTCGCACACGAAAAAAACACTGCAATACAAGCGCTTGTACAAACCAAAGACTCTGTTTCAATTGCAGAAGAATTATTTGCTGAACCAATTTTAACTCGAGGAACAATCAGTTGTCCCATAGACTTTGAAAGTGATTTAGAAAAACAAAAAGAACATATTATCCAAAAATGGAACATCGAAACAGAAAACACTCTCAGTCTTTATAAAACGTTACTGCAATTACTTAATGATTTTGAGGGAAACAGAAATTCCGCAACCTTTATACAAATTGTAGAAAATGCACAAAAAGAACTCCCAGAAGATCCCCTACTCGACAGCAGTAACTTTACAAAAACAACAAGCGATGCAATGTTTACGTTTGCAATGAGCATAACTTTGTTAAGTTCTAAACTTCCTGGCTCTCTAAAAGGTTCAAATATAGGTGAAATAAAAGACACGTTAAAAGCTTTACGAAATCAAGCTACCATACTCTATTCTCTTGCAAATTATGTATACGCATTTCCGCTTATACAACAACTGATTCCTCTCCTTTCAGAATTTCAAGAAATAGTAAACGACACAAAACGTTCTCTTAAAGCCATAACCTATGCAGATGCAGCTTCAATTGCAATGTGCATTTTAAGAGACTATCCGGAATACCGCAAGATAGAAAAGCAACGTTTCAAAGCTATAATGATTGATGAATTCCAAGATAACAACATGGCTCAAAGAGACTTACTCTTTATGCTTGCAGAAAAACCAGATCGCATGGAAAAGGGAATTCCCAGTGCAGAAGATTTGTGTCCAGACAAACTGTTTTTTGTTGGAGATGAAAAACAAAGTATTTACCGCTTTAGAGGCGCAGATGTAAGTGTTTTCCGAGGTCTTTCAAAAGATTTTGCAGATGGTAACATAAGTCTCAAAACAAACTATCGTTCACACCCAGCACTAATTGCAGCTTTTAATACAATTTTCGGCGGAATTGCCTACCCTACAGACACAGACCAAAAACGCATTATTCCTTCTGCTTTTTTCAACGAAGCACAAGAAAAAGACCATAGCCAAAATATAGCTGATTACGAAGCAGTGTATCATACCGTTTTACTTCCTAAGGCGTTAGAAGAAAACAAAAAAGACATTGACTACAGTCCACGAATTCATA
The DNA here is from genome assembly GCA_003455655.1 of Treponema sp. Taxonomy (GTDB): domain Bacteria; phylum Spirochaetota; class Spirochaetia; order Treponematales; family Treponemataceae; genus Treponema_D. The sequence continues at coordinate 4,505 of DMQP01000138.1, forward strand.
TTGTTTCACATTTGCAAGACGACACAGAAAATAATGAAAGCAACGAAGATTCAGTATCAAAAGATGAACAAGAAGCAACTTGGGTTGCAGAAAAAATTTGTGAACTGCTAAAGCAAAAAAAATACAAAGAAACTGACATTGCTATTTTGTTCCGCTCGTATGCACTACAACCACTTTATGAAAGAACTTTTCTTTCTTACGGAATTCCCTACAGCGCAGAAGTTGCAACCGGATTTTTTAACGATGGTCCAACAAACGATCTATTTGCTTTCCTTCGTTTATGTGCATACCCTCAAGACACACTTGCTTACGCCCAAGTATTGCATTCTCCCTTTGTAAACTTAAGCATGGAAGAAACAGAAAAAATACTTGCTCAATTACCTGAACAAAACAAAATGCCTTTTTCTGAACTTTCGGAAGATCAATTATGCGAAGACAGTTTACGCCGCTACAAAAAGGCTGCACAAGAATACCAACACTTATACCAAAAGGCAGGCACTGTAGAACTAACACAATTAGTAAGTGAACTGTGGTTTAACTTTGGTTACCGTTTTGAAACAGAATGGAATCAAACCGTAAGCATGTATGCAACAATGTACGACAGAATTTTTGAACTAGCACGACTGGCAGACATGCAGAACACAAGCCTTGCAGAGTTTGTTGACAGCGTTAGAGTTTATTCTGACGAAAAAGCAAAACTCGAAAACATGGATATTCCCCTTGAACAAAAAAATGGAGTTCACCTCCTTTCTATACACAAAAGTAAGGGATTGGAATATCCTGTTGTGTTCATTTGTGGTGCGGGCAAAAGAGGTGCAGCAGACTCTAACAAAAATGCAGTTTACATAAGTAAGCAATACGGCATAACATTCAACACTCCACCTAACCCACTTTACAAAGGCAAAGATAACAAGACAGACAATTATTTTTACAATCTAGCAAAAGAAGAAAACAACAAAATGGCTGGTGCAGAATTACGCCGTCTTATGTATGTTGCAATTACTCGCGCAAAAGAAGAAGTTTACATCACAGGCATAACCTATGAAAAAGAAGATACATCTTTTGAAAAACTTCCAGGAAACGCAACAGCTCCTACTAAATTGCAAGACATTATAAAACCTGCAATTATGTTTTACCAAAACAACACAGAAGCTCAAGCTTTTGCACCCTTTACATTCGAAGAGATAGAGGTTCAAGCAAAAAGTAATAAAAAGACACAGCAGCGCACACGAACACAATTTATTGAACAATTTTCTTCGCTAATAGAAAATGCACAAGTATTACAAACAGAAAATGTTAAGTCTTTATACCTTTCGCCCAGTCATCTTGCAGATGAACAAAAAGAAGCAGACAAGTCACAGAATACTTCAGAAGTTCCTTACAAAGAAATAAATGAAATCGTTGAATCTTCAGACAATCGCTTTGGTTACAATGACTTTGGAACCATTGCACATGCCTTTATGGAATCTGCCATAAATGGAACTGAAGTTTCTGTTTCTCAAAATGCCTATGCAGGAATTGATGACAGTGAAACCAAAAAGAAAAAAATTAATGCAATTTGTCAAGAAATGAAAAACAAATTTTTACAAAGTGAGCTAGGACAAAAAGCAATACAGTCAAAATGGCATCGTTGTGAATACTCATTTAGAGATCGCATAGACAACTTTATATTAAAAGGCCAGATTGACTTAGTATTCAAAAACGAAGACGAAACCTACACTCTTGTCGACTACAAAACAAATCAGACTGTAGAACCAGAAGAATACAAAGAACAACTTGCATGTTACCGTCATGCACTGTGCAATATGCTCAATTGTAAAGAATCTGATATTCGTTGTGTTTTATACTATTTGCGTTTTGCAAAAGAAGAAGACATAAGCAATTTGTGCGAGACAGTTGATATAAAAGAAGCAGTTAAACGAGCATCAGATAGATGAATTATCATCAACAACCATTTGAATTTCTTCTACTTGAGAACGAATAGCTTCAAAGGCATCGACAATACGAGGGTCAAAATGTGAACCACTGCCTTTTCGAATAATGTCATAGGCTTCGCTTACAGAAAAAGCTTTTTTATAAGGACGCTCAGTTACCAGTGCATCAAAGACATCGGCAACAGCCATTATGCGCGCACACAAAGGAATTGCATTTCCGCACAAATGGTTAGGATAGCCTGTTCCATCCCACCATTCATGATGAGCACAAGCAACATCTTTTGCCATTTGAACATACTGCTGGTCAACATTTTCTTTCATGGTTTTATCAATAAACTGAGCACCCATAATTGTATGTCGTTCCATGATGCGACGTTCTTCTTCTGTAAGTTTTCCCATTTTATTAAGAATGGCTCGGTCTATATAAATTTTTCCAATGTCATGCAAAGGAGCAATTTGAGCCATTCGTTCCACATAAGAAAAATCAATTTGCTCGGGGAACTTTTTTTCTATCATAAGTTCAAAGGCAATAGCTTCGGTATAGTTTGCAGTTCTGCGTAAGTGACCCTTCGAAGAAAGATCATGACGTTCTGCAATAGCCGAAAATCCTATAACCATTTGATCACGCATAGCACGCATTTTGTCTGCAGTAAATTGTAACTCTTCTGTTTTTTTTGCAACTTCAAATTCGAGATTCTGTTTGTAATCGTGCAAGAGGGTTACATCTTCAAGCCAAATAACATAACCTTGAGGATTTCGTTTAGGACCAAGCATTCGTATACGAGGATGGAAGGCATTGTCGCCAACCATAATGTATTCATTTTCTGCATCAACTTGAGTTCCTACTTTAAGCATGGCATCAATAATGGGAACATTCATTTGATCTACTGCTTCAAACAAATGCTTTCCTATTTCTTCTTCCGTAACTTCTGTAAAAACTTCGAAGGCTTTTTTATTTATGTTAGTAATGCGATACCTACTGTCAAGCACAAAAGCAGGAGTACTAATGGCATCAAAGACCGCAGGATTTGCAAGCGCATCTACATTACAGAATTTTCTTCCGTAAATAAGATAAAGAAACATAATGTTTGAAATATCAAAACCAATGGGAACAAGAGGAACAGCTTCGTAACCTATGACCTGTATAAAAATTTTTTCGGCAAGATAACAGAGAGCCGGAAGCATGATAATAATATACAAGAACGAAAGGTTTGGAATATCTACCGAAAGATTGTGGCGTATGGTACGAATATGAACTATTGTGTAAATGATCATGTAACTGAGCAAAAAGCCCACATACAAATAGTGACCCCAGTTATTTACTTTGTGTAAATAGGGAATGCCGTGAATGACTTCAGCATAATAATCCTTAAACATCCACCTACGCATAAAGGCAAACCACGAACAGGGATCAGACAAACGAGCAAGAGCAGGAGAATCAAAAGTAACTATCTGCATCATAAGAAAAACAAGAACAATGCCAAACAAGCCGTAAAGCCACTTGGGAACATGAATATGCAGATATCGTAACAAAAGAATAAAAGTAATTGAAACAGAAAGTGAGCCTATGTACTTACATTTTGTTGCGTACACTAAAAGCCGTAAAGATGATTCAGAATAGACAATTCCTAAATAACCTATGCATGTTACAAGTGAAAAAACAGCATAAGACATTATTAACTTTTGTTCAGGAGATGCAGGCTGCATTACTGCAATAACAAGACACAGCACTGAAAGAAAAACAGAGAAGTTGGTAATGAGTTGCTCAACTGCCAAAATATCCATACTACTTTTTACTCTACCTTGTTAGGATAACACAGTATGGGTATTTTGACAAGTTTAAACAAAAGTCGCTTATTTAAGATGTTCTACCACCAAAGCGCCCATTTTCTTTGTACCAGCAAGTTTGCCAGCAGCTTTAACTGCATCGCGTGCACTTCCTGCAATGTC
>DMQP01000029.1 GCA_003455655.1 Treponema sp.
GTCTTTCCTGTTGACGGTCTGCTTAATTCACTTGCAAGTTTTACACGCTGAGCTTCTCCACCACTTAAAGTAAGAGCATTTTGTCCTAACTGAATATAACCCAAACCAACAGATTTTAATGTTTCCAGTTTTTTTGCAATGTGTGGTATTCCGCTAAAAAAATCTGCTGCATCTTCAATGGTCATGTCTAACACATCGCTGATTGATTTTCCTTTATACAGAACATCGAGCGTTTCTTGATTAAAGCGTTTACCGTGACAGACATCGCACTGAATAAAAACATCTGGAAGGAAATTCATTTCTATGGTGATTGTTCCAGCACCCTGACAGTTTTCACAACGACCGCCTTTGACATTAAAACTAAAACGACCGCTTTTATAACCGCGAGCTTTTGCTTCTGGAAGACTTGCATAAAGTTCACGGATTTTGTCGAACACGCCAATGTAAGTAACAGGGTTTGAACGAGGAGTTCTTCCAATGGGACTTTGATCTATGTTGATAACTTTATCTATGGCATCGAGTCCTGTTATTTTTTTATAGGCACCGGTTTCGTAGTCTGTGTGCATAATGGCATTACTTGCCGCAGGATAAAATACATCGTTTAACAATGTAGATTTACCGCTTCCACTTACGCCAGTAATGCAAGTAAAAGTTCCCAAGGGAATATTTACACTTATGTTTTTAAGATTGTGTTCTGTTACGCCCTGAATACTTATTTTTTTCCCGTTACCAGTTCTTCGCTTTGTAGGAATATCCATGCGAATTTTTCCAGCAAGATACTGACCGGTAATGCTTTCTTCAACTTGCATAACATGTTGAGGAGTTCCGCTTGCCATAATTGTTCCGCCGTGAACACCAGCACCAGGACCTATGTCAATAAGCCAGTCGGCAGTACGAAGCGTTTGTTCATCGTGTTCAACAACAATAACCGTATTGCCTATGTCACGAAGGTATGTAAGGCTGTTTATAAGTCGCTGATTGTCTCGCTGATGCAAACCAATAGACGGTTCATCAAGAACATACATAACTCCCGTAAGAGCCGAACCTATCTGTGTAGAAAGACGAATACGCTGTGCTTCACCACCACTAAGTGTTGACGCACTCCGTTCAAGGGTAAGATATTCAAGACCAACATTTTTAAGGAATGAAAGACGATTGCGAATTTCTTTTAAAACCTGAGCTGCAATTTTTTCTTCCGTCTGAGTAAATTGAGTCTTTTCAAAAAAGTCTATTGTCTGGCTTACCGAAAGTTCTGTAAGTTGCCATATATTTTTTGAACCAATGGTAACTCCCAGAGCTTCTGGACGAAGACGCTTTCCGTGACAACTTGCACACTCTTTGTGGCTCATGTATTTTTCCAAAGTTTCGCGCATGTTGTCGCCCCAGGCTTCTGCATAACGACGCTTTAAGTCACCAATTATGCCAATCCATGGGCGGTTATAAGTACTTTGTCCTTCACCACTTTGCTTTCGATATATCCACTTAACAGCTTTATCTGGATCTCCGTTCCAAAAAAAGTCTGCTTGTTTTTTTGTAAGTTTTGAAAGCGGTGTGTCTAGCGTAAAGCCACCTGCTTCTGCAATAGCTTCAAACATTGCATGGTTCCAGGCACTTTCTGGATTGTAGGGTAAAAGCGCATATTCATTAAAACTAAGAGAAGTGTCTGGAGCAATAAGTTTTTTGTCAAACTCCATCTTTTCGCCAAGACCCGTACAGTCAGGGCAAGCTCCAAAAGGATTGTTAAAACTAAAAAGACGAGGCTGCAACTCTGGAATAGAAATACCGCAGTCAGGACAAGCATTCTTTTGGCTAAAAAAAACTTCTTCTTCGATATAACTTGCATCGCGGTCGTAAGGAGTTCCTTTTGCATCGAGAGCTTGTGTAACGAGCGCATAAGCATCATCTTCTTTGTTTACTCGACGCAAGGCAATTATAATTCCGTTAGAACTTTTAAGTGCAGTTTCGACACTGTCTGCAAGTCGAGTTCGTATGTCTTTTTTTAGAACAATGCGATCAACGACAATTTCTATAGTATGTTTTTTTTGCTTATCGAGTTTGATTGAATCTTCCAGTTCAACCATAAGACCATCTATACGAGCACGAACAAAACCTGATTTTTTTGCATCATCAATTACTTTTTGATGTTCACCTTTTTTTCCACGGATTACAGGAGATAAAAGCGTCAGTTTTGTTCCTTCGCTCCAAGATAAAATGGTGTCTATAATTTGATCAACAGACTGTTCTTTTATTTCACGGCCACATTCAGGACAATGAGCATGCCCTATGCGTGAAAAAAGCAGACGGTAATAGTCGTAAATTTCAGTAACCGTTCCCACTGTTGAACGAGGATTTTTATGGGTTGTTTTTTGTTCGATACTGATTGCAGGAGAAAGACCTGTTATAAGATCGACATCTGGTTTATCCATGCGACCCAAAAACTGACGGGCATAGGAAGAAAGACTTTCCATATACCGTCTCTGACCTTCTGCAAAAAGAGTGTCAAATGCAAGAGAACTTTTACCACTTCCAGAAAGTCCACTTATCACAACCAGTTTGTTGCGCGGAAATTCCACACTTATATTTTTAAGATTGTGTTCGCGGGCTCCCTGAATGGATATTTTATCGCCTTCCATAACTTTTTGGATTGCGTATGATTTTTTTTGTGCCATACTCCTATAGTATCAGAAAAAGCACGTTTTATCTAGTTCTTTGTCTGTACGCACAAAGACAGGAATAACATCAAGGGGACAGTTTACACGGACACTTTGCCCACCTGAAAACACTTCTTCTGTCTGAAGATTTTTCCATTGAGTTCCAGCAGGAAGATAGGCTTCCCTTTCTGTCTGACCCGCTGCAAAAACAGGAGCAACCAAAACAGCTGGACCAAACATGAATTGATCTGTAATAGAAAGCACTTTTTCATCAGTATAAAAATCGTAATAGAGGGGGCGCACAAAGGGGTGACCGGTAAGGCTTGCATCTTTAAAGCAGTCTCGAATATAGGGTCTCATTTTTTCGCGCAAGAGTATGTACTTTTTGAGAATTTCATACACTTTCTCACCAAAGCTCCATATTTCATTTGGCTGAGCACTTCCCCACTGAGCAACACCGTCAATAACTTCTGTTCCCTTTTCAAGAGGAATGTAAGGAGGCCTTTCTCCGTGAAGACGCATGACAGGACAGAAAGTTCCCCATTCAAACCAGCGCACTAAAAGTTCACGGAAGTCAGAAGACTTTGAGTCTCCTCCTACAAAGCCACCAATATCTGTTGTCCACCAAGGAATACCGGCCATGCTCATATTAAGACCCGTTTGCAACTGTTCTTTAAAGGCACGCCAATCTGAATGAATGTCGCCTGTCCACGTAAGCACACCAAACTTTTGACTTCCTGCCCATGCTGAACGAACAAGACTCATCTTTTCTTTTTCACCACAAGAAGCAAGACCTTTTGCAAAAGCTTCAGCATACTTGAGGGGATAAATGTTTGCACACTGTTGCACTGGTCCTTCGTAGTAGCGGAACAAATCCCAGTCGTAAGGACCGTATTCAGGTTCTGCTTCATCAAGCCAGAAAATACGCACGCCTTTGTCGTAATAATTTTTCTTACATTCATTCCAAACAAATTCTTGAGCACCAGGATTAGTCGCATCAAAAAAGACAGTATTGCCCAGCCAGTCCATGTGAATACCGCTGCCTCTGTCTGCTCCCACTAAAAAGCCACGATCTGCCATTTCACCAAAAGTTGAAGCTTTTTGATCTATGGTAGGCCATACGCTTACACACAAGTTAATGCCCATTTCTTTAAGTTCTGCAATCATTTTTTCGGGCTCAGGAAAGCAACGAGGATCAAACTTAAACTCTCCCTGTCGCGTCCAATGGAAAAAGTCAACAACAATAACATCAAGGGGAATACCACGCTTTTTGTACTCGCGCGCAACATCAAGCACTTCTTCTTGAGTGCGATAGCGCAACTTGCACTGCCAAAAGCCCATACCGTATTCAGGCATCATGGGAGTTTTTCCGGTAACATCTGCATACTGTTCTTCTATTTGAGCGGGACTGTCACCTGCACAAATCCAGTAGTCCATTTTTTTACAACTTACCGAAGTCCATTCTGTTTTATTAGAAGCAAAGGTTGCACTTCCAATAGCTGGGTTATTCCACAAAAAACCGTAACCTCGAGTTGAAACAAAAAAAGGAACACTGGTCTGACTGTTACGATGAGCAAGTTCCATCATGCTACCCTTTCTGTCAAAACAAGCATCCTGATACACACCCATGCCAAAGATATGCTCATCATCAAAAGCTTCAAAACGAGCAGTCAATTTGTAATCTGTTGTTCCGACAATTGCTTTTAATTCACGACCTTCAACTCTGAGCGGAACCGCATAACGGTCTATGCGGTCACGAGTGCGCCAGTATTCTTTTGTTAAGAGTTTTCCTTGTTGATTGAAAAAAGACAGCCAGCCTTCAACACTAACACGACAGGTTATGTTCCCATTAGTTAATGAGGCTTCTGTTCCGTAAGACTTATGTTCTTCCCGTTCTTTTCCGTAGTACCAAGGTTCTGTTGTATCTACTTGATGAATATTTATGACCGCCTCTTCTGACTCATGGCTTTCACACAAAGCCCAGTCGTGAGCGTCTAGTTGAGACTCTTTTGTCATACGGATTCTAAGGGCGTTTTTTCCCCAACTCTGAATAAAAAGGCGTTCATTTCCACGCTGAACAACAAGCGTCTGTTTTTCTTGATAAATGAGCATGAACTAAAGTCTAGAATAATTCTTTTAATTCAGCAAGAGAGGAATAGCATTTATACAAAAGAGTTTTTAATTTTTCATCTGGCTGAACTTGATCGGGAATCATAACTGCTTTCATACCCGCATTATATGCAGAGCGAATGCCATTAGGGCTATCTTCTACTGCAATGCAATCTTCTGGATTAAAGCCCAACTTTTTGCAAGCTTCAATGTAAATGTCGGGATTAGGTTTTGAATGTTCTACTTCATCGCCACAAACAGTCACCTTAAAAAAATGAGTAAAATCTGCCTCCGCAAGTTCTTTGTCTACAACAACGCGTCTTGTCGAAGAAGCAAGAGCTAAAGGAATTTTCTTGTTGAACAAATAGAGCAAGGTTTCTTTAGCAAGAGGCATAAGAGGCATTCCATGAGCATCTGTGTATTCATGAAAAAGCTGAGAACAGCGAGTTCGAAATTCTACTGCAGGAAAAGTAGGACCGTAGCGTTCCTTTAAAAACTGACACGTATCTGCAAAACTTCTGCCTATAACACACCGTTCTGCTTCTTCGACATCAGCAAGATGATATTCTGCACCAGCTTGAATCCACACCATGCGAGAAATTCGCTCACTGTCAAAAAGCACGCC
>DMQP01000172.1 GCA_003455655.1 Treponema sp.
GTTCTTATGGGACGCTACACAACTATGACTCAAGACTTCCGCAATCTTATTACCGGTCGCTTTGGAAAACTGCCTGCCGAAGCAAACCCAGACTTGGTTAAGAAGGCTCTTGAACAGAATCATATGGATGCAGTTGTTACCTGCCGTCCTGCAGATCTTCTTGAACCTGAATGGGACAAAATGGTTGAAGAAGCTAAAAAAGCTGGCGGTGATGGTTCAGATGAAGATACTCTTACTTATGCAATGTTCCCCAATGTTGCTCCTAAATTCTTTGCTGAACGTTCTAAGGGGCCAGTTGATGCTGCTTCTACTTTTGCTAAGAAAGAGGCTGCTCCTGCTAAAGAAAACAAGGGTGGCTCTTATACCATTACCGTAAACGGAAATGCTTACAATGTAACTTCTGGTCCTGCTGGCGATAATATGAATGTTACGGTAAACGGAACTGCATACAATGTAAGCTTTGGTCCTGCCGGCGCTGCTCCTGCAGCAAGTGCAGCCCCTGCTGCTTCTGTTGCAGTTTCTGGCGGTGAGGCTGTTAAAGCTCCTGTTGCTGGTACACTTCTTAAACAGTGTCTGTCAAATGGGGCTTCGGTAACAAAGGGTCAGACTGTTATTATTATTGAATCTATGAAGATGGAACTTGAAGTAAAAGCTCCCTGTGATGGAACTATTTCTTACAGTGTTGCTTCTGGTACTCAAGTTGCAAACGGCCAGGTACTTGCTCAGATAGGTAAGGCAGCTGCTCCGGTAGCTCCTCTTGCAGCCCCTGTAGCCGCAAAAACAGCAGCCCCCGCTGCTCCCTCAGCTCCTTCTGGTGCTGGTAAAGTTGTAAAGGCTCCTGTTGCAGGTGTTCTTTTGCGTACTGCCGTAAGTGAAGGCGCAAGTGTTGGTGCAAACGATACTATCATCATTATTGAATCAATGAAGATGGAACTTGAAATTAAAGCTGGTGCTGCAGGAAAAGTACACTTCCTCGCTGGTGCAGGAGCTCAGATTGCAAACGGTCAGGCTGTTGCAGAAATAGGCTGAGTATAGGAGTGTATATGCTTACAACTAAAGCGCAGAACAATACAAAAATTGCATTCATTATGTTAGGCATTCTTGCCGTAGCTGGTGTGCTTTCTGTGGGAACAAATGCTTTTGCACAGAATACAGCAAAGACAGATAACTCAGGCCTTGACCGTGTGATTGCAAAAACCGAAAACTGGAACGGACGTTACGACATTTCGGTAAGTTCATTTTTGAAGAATATTGGAAAGTCAACCGGTATTTACAAAATGATTCACCGTCCAAGCGCAGAAGAAATTGCCGCTGAAGAACTTGCTAAAGAAGCAGAAGAATATGCAATGTCTCATGCAGAAGATTCTTTTGCAGCAGAAGCTCCTGGTTGGCAATATGTTCTTATGATTGCAGTCGGATTTTTAATTGTCTACTTGGGTGCAGTAAAAGGCTTTGAACCCCTTCTTCTTATTCCTATTGGATTCGGTACTATTCTTGTAAACATTCCTGGAGCCGGAATGGGTGAAGGCCCTGACGGTATGCTCCACATTATTTACTCTGCTGGTGTAGGAAATGAATTTTTCCCCATGCTTATCTTTATGGGCATTGGTGCAATGACAGACTTCGGTCCTCTTATTGCAAACCCCAAGACAGCTCTCTTAGGTGCAGCGGCTCAGTTGGGTGTTTTCGTTACACTCTTTGGTGTTGCTCTTATGAACATGATTCCGGGGCTTAACACTGACTACACTATTTTGCAGGCTTGTGCAATTGCTATTATTGGTGGTGCAGACGGTCCTACATCAATTTATGTGTCTGGAAAACTTGCTCCCGAACTGATGGCTGTTATTGCGGTTGCTGCTTATTCGTATATGGCTCTGGTTCCTGTTATTCAGCCACCCATTATGAAGTTGCTTACTTCAAAGAAAGAACGCCTTATCCGTATGGATCAGTTGCGTCCCGTAAGCAAAACAGAACGCATTTTGTTCCCCATGCTGCTTTTAGTTCTTACCATTCTGCTTTTGCCTCCAGCAGCTCCTCTTATTGGTATGCTTGCATTTGGTAACTTTGTAAAACAGTGTGGTGTTGTTGATCGCCTTTCAAAGACTATGGAAAACGAACTGATGAACATTGTTTCTATTCTTTTGTCTTTAGGCGTAGGCAGTCAGATGACTCCCGAAAAAATTATCAACTTCAAATCAATCGGAATTATTGTTTTGGGATTACTTGCCTTTTGCGTTGCAACTGCAGGTGGTGTTCTTGTAGCAAAGTTCATGAACCTCTTTTTGCCAAAGGGAAAGAAAATCAATCCGCTTATTGGTGCGGCAGGAGTTTCTGCTGTTCCTATGGCAGCGCGTGTTGTCAACAAAGTTGGACAGGCAGAAGATCCTTCTAACTTCCTTTTGATGAACGCTATGGGACCAAATGTTTCTGGTGTAATCGGAACTGCGGTTGCTGCGGGTGTGTTTATAGCAACATACGCTCACTAATTTTTTATACCAAAGTATTAAGGTGTCACTTTAGTGTGGCACCTTTTTTTATATTATATGAATGGTACTTCCCGTGTTTGTTTTTTCTACATGCAGCTGAGAAAGAATAGCCTGCTGTAATGATTCAATATGACTTATAATGCCAACTGTTCGATGCTCTCGTATTTGATCTAAAATCGCAATTGCATTTTCCAGTGCCTGTCCGTCAAGACTGCCAAAACCTTCGTCAATAAAAAGTGAATCGAGGGTTATACCGCCTGTTTGTGCTTGAACCACATCAGTAAGAGCCAGTGCAAGACTAAGAGAGGCCATAAAAGTTTCTCCGCCAGAAAGAGAACTTGTTCCTCTTTCAAAACCAGTAAAACTGTCTGTTACGGTAAGATCAAGACCATGCATGCCTCTTCCGCTTTCTTTTTGATAATCAAGATTAAAGCGGTATCTTCCAGAAGAAATAGTTTGAAAATGCACATTTGCAGAACGAACTACATCTTCGAAGAAAGTTCCCAAAACCCAAGAGTCAAAGGGGAGTTTTTTTGGATTATTGCGGCCACTTACATCATTGTCTAACATAAAGAGTGCTTCGTTCTTTGCTTGAAGTTGTTCACATTCTTTTGTAAGTTGATTTACTTTTTTTATTTTGTTTTCGAATGAAATTTTTTCTTCTTGTAGTTGCGACTTTTTTTCGAGTTCTTCTTCGTGGTCGGTTTGCACTTTCTCTATTTTTTCTTGCAGAACAGAAAGTTCTTTTTGTATGCGCCCCAGTTGCGAAGAATCTGCTTTGTTAGCTTCAAGTTTTGTGCACAAAGTTTTATATTTGTCTTTGTAGTCTTCGTAGCTTTTGTTCAATTGATTAAAGTCATCTTGATCCATTAGCGCTTTTGTAACTGCTGCTTCTGTTTCAAAAGCAGATTCTGAAAGTTTTGTATTGAATTCAGCTTCTGTTTGTTCAACAAGAACTTTTGTTTTTTCGCATGCTTGGGTAAGTTGAGCAACTTGTGCTTCTTTTGCAGAATAATTTTGTTCTGCTTTCGATAACTCTTTTTGGAAGGAATTGATGCGCTTTGTGTATTCGTCTAAAAGTTTTTTTTCTTGTGTAAGTTTTTCTTTAAGTT
>DMQP01000006.1 GCA_003455655.1 Treponema sp.
GGTAAAGACAAAGGGTTCAAGTGTTATGGCTTTTGACATAACTGTTAGAGTTTGCGACAGCGTTTTTTCTACGGAAGAAGAACAGAAGGCCGTAAGTTTATACTGTCCGTTTTCTACGCGGTCAAAGACAAAGCTCCCCGTTTTGTCTGGCTCAAGTGTCTGGGCTTTTACATCTGGATCGTCAAGACAGGTAAGCGTAAGGGTAACCGCACAATCGGTTGGGTTTACCACCGACCCACGCACACAAGCAAAAAAATCGTCTGTTTGGGTTTGCAGTGAACAAGAAGCAAGCGCTATTGCCCACGCAAGGGAAATAATATGTATTTTTTTCATTATGTCTCCTGAGGTGTCCCTCACAAAGAGTATTGACGCAGCAAAACAAAAAGTACCTCTAAATATCTGTGAAATTTTTCACAAAAACAGCGAAATTCCAGGTAAAATCAGCAAAAAGGATAAAATTCAGGCAGAAAATCACCTTTTACAAGCAAAATTCCTTTGACCCAAAAGATAAAATCAGTTATATTTTTCACAACTTAGGAACAGTAGCATGAAACCAATTCCCGAGCCTTCAAAACGCCGACTTGTTCTAATGGAACGACTTTTGAGCGGATGCAGCGAAGAGACACTTTCTTCAACTCAGCTTGCAAAACTGACAGGCTGGTCTGCAGCGCTTATACGGCGAGACATTTCGCTTTTAGATTTGCATGTTGGCGGAGGAAACGGTTACCGCACTTCGGAATTACAAGAAGCACTTAAACGCTTACTTGCAGATTCTGCGGTAGAAAAAAAATGCTGTCTTGTGGGCTTAGGTCGAATGGGTCAAGTTCTTCTTGATACGGCGGAACTCGATCGTTCGTCTTTTACCCTTGTTGCAGGCTTTGACTCCAGTGTTAACCGCACAGAAGTCTTGCACTCAACATTTCCTCTGCATCCGACTACGCTGTTGGAACAGGTAATTGAATCTGAAGGAATTGAATATGCAATTCTTACGGTTCCAGAAGCAGAGGCACAACCTATGGCAGAAAGACTATGTGCTTGCGGCATAAAGGGTATTGTAAACTACACACCGCAAATGCTTATTGTTCCGCCCAAAGTAGCTGTTGAAAATCTTTCGCTTTTGACGGCACTAGAACTGCTTAATGCAGGCACAAGCCTGTAGAGTATAAAACAAAACAAGGAGGCCACTATGGCACGAGTGTACAATTTTAGCGCAGGACCCAGCTGCTTACCGGAGGAAGTTCTTAAAGAATGTGCGGCAGAAATGCTTGACTGCAACGGAACCGGACAGTCCGTTATGGAGATGAGTCACCGCTCTTCTGCATTCGAACCAATTATTGAAGATGCCGAAGCTATGGTACGCAAGCTTATGAATGTTCCTTCAAACTATAAAGTTCTTTTCGTTCAGGGCGGAGGTTCTACTCAGTTTGCAATGGTGGCACAAAACCTTGGTATTAAAAACAAAAAAGCTGCTTACATTGAAACTGGAGTGTGGGCAAAGAAAGCTGCTGCTGAAGCAAAAAAACTGGGCATTACTGTTGATGTTATTGCTTCTTCTAAAGACAAAAACTACTCATACATTCCTAAAGTTGAAAAAATCTCTGGAGACTACGACTACGCATACATCTGCTTTAACAACACCATTATGGGAACTCACTACGAATACATTCCCGACACAGGTGACATTCCTTTGGTAGCAGATATTTCTTCTTGTGTTTTAAGTGAACCACTTGATGTAAGCAAGTTTGGACTTTTGTTTGCCGGTGCACAGAAAAACCTTGCTCCTGCTGGTGTAACTTTGGTTATTATTCGCGAAGACCTTATTCCCGAACCTGAAAACTGTCTTCCCGGAACACCAACAATGCTTGCCTATAAAACACATGCAGACAACGGTAGCATGTACAATACTCCACCTTGCTACACCATTTATGTTTTGGGAAAAGTCCTTCACTGGATTGAAAAGAACGGAGGAGCAGAAGGTATGCTTAAGCGCAACAAGGAAAAGGCAGACTATCTGTACAACTTCCTTGATTCAAGCGATTTCTATCATGCAACTGCACAGAAGGGAAGTCGCTCTTTAATGAATGTTCCCTTCCTTACCAAATACTCTGACCACGCCGCAGATGACGAAGCAGCTTGTGCAAAAGAAAAAGCTGTTAACGACAAATTTGTCAAAGAAGCAACTGCAGCTGGTTTGGTAAACCTTAAAGGTCACCGTTTGGTAGGTGGTATGCGTGCAAGCATTTACAACGCAATGACACTCGACGGAGTTAAAGCTTTGGTTGAGTTCATGAAAAAGTTTGCAGCAGAAAACTAAGTTACTTTTTTACAGGGAGAAAACAAATGTATAAGATTCAAACATTAGATAGAATTAGCTCACTGGGCTTAGACAATTTTCCTCGTGATGATTATGAAATTGCAAGCGAAATTGTTAAACCCGATGCAATTTTGGTTCGTAGTCATGACATGCTTACTATGCAGCTGGACTCTAGCGTAAAAGCAATTGCCCGTGCTGGTGCTGGCGTAAACAACATTCCCGTAAAAGAACTGGGACAGAAAGGTGTTGTTGTATTTAACAC